>NZ_JBJOCA010000003.1:0-194118 GCF_045898275.1 Clostridioides sp. GD02404 | reverse complement strand
TGAGTAAATTTATTAAAATTAAAAAAAGTTTTGTTTTTTATGTTTAGACCCTACAAATTTGGGACATAATATAATTGTAAAACTTAATATAGCAAAAATAAATTACTCAATCTCCCCCACTTAAAGGCCTCTATCCCCCATAGAGGTCTTTTTTATTTTCTTTTATTTTCAACTCTAATCTTATAAAAATAAAGAGTCTTATATATCATTCTGTAAATTAAAATTATCTTGTTATACTAAATATTAAATATAGAAACTATAGAAAGTTATAAATAATATAAATAGCATATTCATTTAAGTTTAGTATATTTAACAAAAAATGTTTACAATTTAACCTTCATTTTAATAAGTTTACTATATATTCACTTTGTCTTAATATATCCTTTACAAATTAAGAGTATTATTAATCTATAAGCAAATCATAAAATGAAATCAAATATTTTAGGAGGATAAAAAATGGCAGATATAAGACTAGAAAATGTCACAAAATCTTATAATAAAAAAAATACCGTTATAGAAAACTTAAATCTTACTATAGAAGATGGTTCTTTTACAGTGTTGGTAGGCCCAAGTGGATGTGGTAAATCTACTACACTAAGAATGATTGCAGGTCTTGAAGATATAACTTCAGGTAAATTAAAAATTGAAGAAAATGATGTAACAAAAACGGATGCTAGCAAAAGAGATATAGCTATGGTATTTCAGAACTATGCGTTATATCCACACATGACTGTCAAAGAAAATATAGAATTTGGTCTTAAGAATAAGAAGGTACCTAAAGAAGAGAGAGAACAACTTATAACAGAAGTTATTGATGTGGTAGGATTACAAGAATATTTAAATGTGAAACCAGGTAATTTATCTGGAGGTCAAAGACAAAGAGTAGCACTTGCTAGAGCTATGGTTAAAAATCCAAAGGTATTTTTAATGGATGAGCCATTATCAAATTTAGATGCTAAATTAAGAAACCAAATGAGAACAGAATTAATACAATTACATCAAAAACTAAAATCTACATTTGTTTATGTAACTCATGACCAAGTTGAGGCAATGTCGATGGCAGATAAGATAGTGATAATGAACAAAGGTAAGATAATGCAAATAGGTTCCCCAAAGAGAATATATCAAAATCCTAAAAACTTATTTGTAGCCCAGTTTATTGGAAATCCTTGCATGAATATACTAAGTATCAAAAATGATGTTAAGCTTGGATTTAGACCAGAAAAAGCAACACTAGAGAGTATAAATATAGATGGAAAAAATGATGGTGTATTTAGCTTATTTGGAAAAGTAGTTACTAAAGAAGTCTTGGGAAATGAAACTATATATTGTCTATCTGTTCTTGATAGTGAGATAAGAGTTAAAACAGAAAATGATATATTTGATATTGGAAGAACCTTAAGAATAAGCGTGTTAGAAAAAGATTTATATTATTTTGATAAGTATGGAGAGAGAGTAGAAGATTTAAAAAAATGTAAAAATATGTATTCTAAAATCAAAGGAGATATTTATGAAAAAGCAATTTAACAAAGCATATTTATATATAACACCTGCTATTATAGGAACTCTTTTGTTTATAGTATATCCAATAATCAAGACAATATCTTTAAGTTTTAAATCAGGAAGTCTTCTTAGTTCGACTTTTGAAAATGTAGGTTTAAATAACTATACAGAACTCTTAAAGAATCCAGAATTCATACAAACTATAACTAATACAGCAATTTATACTTTCTTTATGGTAGTTATATCTATTTCATTAGCTATAGTACTTGCTGTTTGGTTAAATAAAAACTCTATAATACACAATTTAACGCAAAGTATAATCTTTACACCACATGTAATTTCACTAGTATCTGTAGCTGTATTGTGGCTTTGGATTATGGAGCCACAATATGGCTTTTTAAACTGGATACTGTCAACACTACATTTACCAACATCAAAATGGCTTTCAAGTGAAAGCTCAGCTTTAATGTCACTGATTCTAATAGGAATATGGAAAACTCTTGGATATAATATTTTAATAGTGTTGTCAGGTCTTAAATCCATACCAAACTATATATATGAGGCATCTAAATTAGATAACGCGAACAAGATAACTAATTTCTTTAAAGTGACATTGCCATTATTGTCACCAACAATATTTTTTCTTATGATAACAACAACAACTGCATCATTTCAAGTGTTTGATGAGATAAGTATAATGACACAAGGTGGGCCATTAGGTTCAACCAATATGTTGTCTTATTATATATATGAGTCTGGATTTATATATTATGATATAGGACAAGCAAGTGCAGCGAGTATGTTTTTACTAGCTATAGTTATGATTGCTACATATGCTAATTTCAGATTACTGTCAAAGAAAGTTCACTATCAATAAAAAAATAGACATAAGGCCTATCAAGAAGGAGGAGAAAATGGATATTATACAACCTATCAAAAAAGACAAAATTAATATAAAGAAAATAGCATCAAAATCAATAGAAGTATTAGTTTTATTACTTTTATCTGCAATATTTATATTTCCTTTTATATGGATGTTATCGACATCTTTTAAAAATCCACAAGAAATGATGCAATTACCACCTACTATAATACCAAATGATATAGTGTTAGAAAATTATAGCACAGCATGGAATTCAGGACCATTTTTTAGATATTTACTAAACAGTGTATTTGTAACAGGAAGTGTTTTAATCATACAGTTTTTAGTGATGGTTCCAGCAGCTTATGCATTTTCTAAAATTAGATTTAAAGGCGAAAAGGTATTATTTGGACTTTTACTTATAGGGCTTATGATTCCACCACAAGTAACTTTTTTACCAGTATATATGATGATGAGTAAGTTTGGATTTATAAATACATATGTTCCACTTATAATTCCATTTATGACATCTTCATTTGGTATATTTCTACTTAGACAAAATTTCATGCAGATTTCAGATGAGATTATTGAAGCAGCTAAACTAGATAATGCTTCTGATTTAAAGATAATGTTTAAAGTAATGGTTCCTATGGCAAAACCAGCAGTAATAACATTTATATTATTCAATTTTATATATCATTGGAACAATTACTTTTGGCCTCTAGTAATGACAAATACAGATGCCATAAGAACTTTACCAATAGGGGTGGCACTTCTTAAATCTTCAGAAGGAATTACTGCATGGAATGTAATAATGGCAGGAAATATAATTCTAATTTTACCAATAATTCTTGTATATATATTTGCAAATAAAAAGGTAAAAGAAGCTTTTATGTATTCAGGAATAAAATAAAAAATTAAAGACTAAATTTGGAGGATGAAAATGAAGCTTAAAAGAAAATTAGCAACAGGATTAGCAATAACATTATTATTAGGTTCTTTAGTTGGGTGTTCAAATTCTAATGATTCAAATACATCTAAAGGGGAAAAAACTGATAGCAATATTACAAAGATAGATTTCTGGGCTCCTTTGGGTGGAACTAATGGAGAAACTGCACAAAAAATGGTTGACCAGTTTAATAGTGAGCATAAAGATGTACAAGTAAATATGCTAAAACAGAAAGATTACTATGAAAATGCAACAAAATTACAGGCAGCCTTAACTTCTAAAGACCAACCAGATGTAACATTACTAGAAATAACTCAAACAGGTACATTTGCATCAGCAGGAGCTTTAGTAGATATGAGCAAGTATTTTGATAAAACATACCAAGAAAGATTTTTTTCTGGTCTTTTAACAAATTCATATTACGAAAACAAGTTTGTTGGGATGCCATTTAATAGAAGTACTCCAATATTATACATAAATAAAGATATGGCAACTAAAGCAGGTCTTGACCCTTCAGGTCCAAAGTCATGGGAAGAACTTAAAGATTATGCTAGTAAGATGACGAATAAATCAGAAGATACTTATGGTTTTGAAACACCAATAGATATTTGGTTCTATGAAGCTATGGTAATGCAAAGTGGTGGAGAAATAACTAATGGTAAAAAAGTAGCGTTTAATAATGAAGCAGGGCAAGCACCAGTTAAATTTTGGCAAGATATGATGAAAGATGGAATAATGAAAATGCCTCCTGGAGAAGATTATAATGCTTGGGATGTGGCAAAACAAGATTTTGTAAATGGTAAAGTAGGCATGATATTTACATCAACAGCTGATTTAGCAGGACTTATGCAACAAACAGAAGGTAAATTTGAAATATCAACAGCATTTTTACCAAAGAATCAAAAATACGCAACTCCTACAGGTGGAGCAAATCTAGTTATGCTTGAAGGTGGGACAGATAAAGAAAAAGAAGCAAGTGCAGAATTTATAAAATGGATGACTCAAACAGATAAGATAGTTCAATTCAGTTCATCAACAGGGTACTTACCAACAACTGAAGATGCAACTAAGTCTGAAAAATTACAAACACTATATAAAGAGAAACCTCAATATAAAGTTGCAACTGACCAGTTACAATATGCTGTAGCACTTCCAATGTTAAATGGATATAAAGAAGCAACTGATAAGCTAATGGATGAAATTAAAAAGGGACTTACTGACTTAAATGTATCTCCAAAAGATGCAGTAAGTAAAGGAACTTCTGCAATGCAAGCAGTAATAGATAAAACAAATAAATAATTATTTATAGCCATAAACTGATTAAAAGTATTTAATAATATATGAATGAAGAGGTAATGTAAATGACAAAAGTTATAGTATTATCAGTAGATTCTTTATTTGAAAAAGACTTGAAATTCGTAAAAAATCTCCCAAATTTTAAATCTATATTAGAGAATTGCTCTATAGTAAAAAATATAAATTGTGTATATCCTACTTTAACATATCCATGCCATACTAGCATGGTTACAGGAGTATATCCTAAAAAGCATGGTATATATCATAATGAAAAATTTGACCCAAATAAAGAAAACAAAGATTGGTATTGGTATTCAAAGGATATAAAAACAAAAACTATTTTAGATGTAGCAAAAGAAAATAATTTAACTACCGCTAGTGTATTATGGCCTGTAATGGGAGCAAATCCAAATATAGACTTTAATATTGCAGAAATATGGGCACCTAATAGAGAAGATAATCCAAGAGAGACTTTTGAAAAAAGTTCTAGTAAGATTATAATGGATAGTATTTATAATAAACATTGTCATTATATTGATTGGAAGCTAGAACCTAACATGGATTTGTTTGGAGTAAACTGTGCAGTAGATATTATAAAGGACTATAAGCCTGATTTAATGTTGATACATTTGGCGACATTGGACCACACAAGACATAATTATGGATTATTTAATGAGCAAGTGGATGAAGCATTGAAAATGAATGATGAATGGCTAGGAGATATAATTCAAGCTACAAGGGATGCAGGTACATATGAAGATACAAACTTTATAATACTTGGAGACCATGGTCATCTTAGAGTTGACAAAGTTATAAATCCAAATGTTTTACTTGAATCAAGAGGATTTATAACAGTAGAAGATGGAGAAATTAAACATTTTGATGCCTACGTAAATTCTTCTGGTATATCAGCTCAGATAATAGTAAATAACTTAGATAGATTAACGGAGTTAAGAGAACTACTTGAGGAGTTTAAAGAAGAATTATTCATAGAAAATATTTTTAGCAAAGAGGAAGCATCTGAACTTGGTCTTGAAGGTGATTTTGAAATGGTAATTGAAGGAATTGAAGGAATTTCGTTTGGTAATGATGTAGAAGGAAATATTATAAAGGATTCGGATATAAAAGATTATAAATTTGCTGTTGCAACACATGGTCATTTACCTACTAAGGGTAATAGACCTCCATTTATAGCTTTTGGACCTAATATTAAAAGTGGTGTGGTTATAGAGAATGGAGATTTGAGGGCACATGCAGCAACTATATTAAAGTTATTTGGTTTAATGTTGGATGGAACTGAAAAAGAGGCATTTGATTTTATCATATAAATTGGATAAAGTATTTATTTTACATGTATTATAGACTTCTATTGTAAAGATAGAAGTCTTTTTTTATATTTTAGATTTAAGTAAAATTTAAATGGGTAAAATATTTAAAATAACTTAAACAATTTTATAAAGGTATGATATAATAATAAATGTTAGGAACTAATGTTCGAAAAAGGAGTGATACCGTGGATTTTAAAATAAAATCAGACTTCAAACCTACAGGTGACCAACCAGAAGCTATTAAATCAATAGTGGATTCTATAAATAGAAATGAGAAATTTTCAACATTATTAGGAGTAACGGGTTCAGGAAAAACATTCACAATGGCAAACATCATTCAGCAAGTTAAAAAGCCTACCCTAATAATGGCTCACAATAAGACACTAGCAGCACAGCTTTACAGTGAGTTTAAAGAATTTTTCCCAGACAATGCAGTTGAATATTTTGTAAGTTACTATGATTACTATCAACCAGAAGCATATGTAGCTCACAGTGACACTTATATAGAAAAAGATGCAAGCATAAATGATGAAATAGATAAACTTCGACATTCTGCTACGGCATCTATTTTAGAAAGAAGAGATACTATAATAATATCATCTGTATCTTGTATATATGGACTGGGTGATCCAAAAGACTATAAAGAACTTATGCTATCTATAAGACCAGGTATGCAAAGAGACAGAGATGATGTAATAAAAAGGTTAATAGAGATACAATACGAAAGAAATGACATAAATTTTACAAGAGGTACCTTTAGAGTTAGAGGAGATATACTAGAGATATTCCCAGCAAGTAACGATGAGAAAGCAATAAGAATAGAGTTTTTTGGTGATGAGGTAGATAGAATAACAGAGATTGATTATGTAACAGGAAAGATTGTTGGTACTAGAAACCACATTGTTATATTCCCTGCATCTCACTATGTAACAACACCAGAAAGAATTGAAAAGGCAATTGTAGAAATAGAGGACGAACTTCAAGAGCAAATAAAATTTTTTAAGGAAAATGATAGACTTTTAGAAGCTCAAAGAATTGAACAAAGGACTAAGTACGATATAGAAATGCTAAAAGAAATAGGATTTTGTCAAGGGATAGAGAACTACTCAAGACATATTACAGGTAGAGAAGAAGGAGAAAAGCCATATACTTTAATGGATTTCTTTCCAGATGATTATTTAATAATTGTAGATGAGGCACATGTTACTATACCACAAGTAAGAGGTATGTATGCAGGAGATAGGTCTAGAAAGACATCTCTTATAGAGAATGGATTTAGATTACCTTCCGCACTTGACAATAGACCATTAAATTTTCAAGAATTTGAAGGAAATATAAATCAGATGTTGTTTGTAAGTGCTACACCAGGGCCTTATGAAATTCAACATTCAGAAACTATAGCGGAACAAATAATAAGACCAACTGGACTTTTAGACCCAATTGTAGAAGTAAGACCTATCAATAATCAGATAGACAATTTGGTAGGAGAAATAACTAAAACTATAGAAAAAAATGAAAGAGTGCTTATAACCACTTTAACCAAAAAAATGAGTGAAGACTTGACTAATTACCTTAAAGAGATAGGGATAAAAGTTAAATATTTGCATTCAGATATAGTTACATTAGAAAGAACAGAAATAATAAGAGATTTAAGACTAGGAAAGTTTGATGTACTTGTAGGAATAAATCTACTTAGAGAAGGATTAGATATACCAGAAGTTTCACTTATAGCAATTTTGGATGCTGATAAAGAAGGTTTCTTACGTTCCGAAACAGCATTAATACAGACTATTGGACGTGCTGCTAGAAATGAAAATGGAAGAGTAATCATGTATGCAGACAGAATAACTGATTCAATGCAAAATGCTATTGATGAGACAAAGAGAAGAAGAGATATACAAAATCTATATAATGAAGAACATAATATTACTCCTAAGACTATACAAAAAAGTATAAGAGATAGTATAGAAGCTACTAAGGTAGCAGAGGAAGAAGTTGTATATGGAATATCTGACACTGATGATAAAGATGAAATAAGAGATAATATAGAAAAATTAAAATCAGAGATGATGGAGGCTGCTCAAAACTTACAATTTGAGAGAGCAGCAGAACTTAGAGATAAAGTAAAACAATTAGAAGAAAAATTGGAAAAATAGAAAGGTAAAAACAACATTATGGAAGATAAAATTATAATAAGAGGAGCAAAAGAGCATAATTTAAAAAATGTAGATTTAGAATTACCAAGAGATAAATTTATTGTTTTTACAGGGTTATCAGGTTCTGGAAAGTCTTCTTTGGCATTCGATACAATATATGCAGAAGGTCAAAGAAGATATGTAGAGAGTCTATCAGCCTATGCTAGACAATTTTTAGGTCAAATGGAAAAGCCAAATGTAGAATATATTGAGGGGTTATCACCAGCTATATCAATCGACCAGAAGACTACTTCAAAAAACCCACGTTCTACTGTTGGAACAGTAACTGAAATATATGACTATTTAAGATTATTATTTGCAAGAGTAGGAGATGTATATTGTCCTACATGTGGTGAAAAAATAAGTCAAATGACTATCCAAGAAATAGTTGATAAAATGCTAGATTTTCCAGATAGAACGAAATTACAAATACTTTCACCAATTGTTAGAGGTCAAAAAGGTACACATAAAAAGGTTTTTGATAATATCAAAAAAGAAGGATTTGTAAGAGTTAGAGTTAATGGTGAAAATTATGAAGTTAGCGATGATATAGTTCTGAATAAAAATCAAAAACATAATATAGAAGTTGTGGTAGACAGAATAGTAATTAAAGATGGAATTGAATCTAGATTGGCAGATTCGATTGAGACTGCAGTTAAGTTATCAGATGGTCTTGTAATAGCTCAAATAATAGATGGAGAAGAAATTCTTTTTTCAACTAAATTTGCATGCCCAGAACATGGAATTGGTATAGAAGAATTATCTCCAAGAATGTTCTCATTTAATGCTCCTTTTGGTGCTTGTGATGTTTGTAATGGTCTTGGAGAAAGTAAAGAAGTAGACCCTGAATTAGTAGTACCAAATAAAGAATTATCAATAAAACAAGGTGCAGTTGCAGCATGGGGGTCAACTGGTGTTAATGATGATACTTATTATAGTAAAATGATAAAAAGCTTAGCAGAACATTTTAATGTATCTTTGACAACACCATTTAAAGATTTACCAGAGGATTTTGTTGAGGAATTACTTTATGGTAAAGACAATATAATTGTAGAGTTTACTTATGAATCAAAATTTGGAGGAACTAGAAATTATAAGTCATATTTTGAAGGTGTAATAGTAAACTTAGAGAGAAGATATAGAGAAACCAACTCAGAGTACATGAGAGATAAGATTGAAGAATATATGGCAGAAAGACCATGTCCAAAATGTAAAGGGATGAGACTTAAAAAGGAAGTTTTATCTGTTTTAGTTGATGGAAAAAACATAATGGAAGTTACAAACTTATCTGTAAATGAATTGATTGACTTTATGGAAAATATAAACCTTACAGAGAAACAGAGATTTATAGCTCATGAGATTATAAAAGAAATAAAAGGAAGAGCTATGTTCTTAAGAGATGTAGGTCTTGATTATTTGAATTTATCAAGAAAAGCTGGAACTCTATCAGGAGGGGAAGCACAACGTATAAGATTAGCAACTCAAATAGGTTCTGCACTTGTTGGGGTTTTATATGTACTTGATGAACCAAGTATAGGACTTCATCAAAGAGACAATGATAGGCTTATAGGTACACTTAGACACTTAACAGACCTAGGAAATACCTTAATTGTTGTAGAGCATGACGAAGACACAATGAGAGAGGCTGATTATGTTTTAGATATTGGGCCAGGTGCAGGTATACATGGTGGTGAGATAGTTGCACAAGGAACTTTGGATGAAATAATTAAAAATGAAAACTCAATAACAGGTCAGTATCTAAGTGGTAAAAAACAAATATTACTTCCTGAGACTACTAGAGAAGGAAATGGAAATTTTATAGAAATAATTAAAGCATCAGAAAATAATCTAAAAAATATAGATATAAAATTCCCATTAGGTAAGTTTACTTGTATAACAGGTGTTTCAGGCTCTGGTAAAAGTACACTAATAAATGACATACTTTACAAAGGTGTAGCAAGTAAAGTAAATAGACTTAAACAAAGAGCTGGCAAACATAAAGAAATAAAAGGAATTGAAAATATAGATAAAGTTATAAATATAGACCAAAGCCCAATTGGAAGAACACCTCGTTCAAATCCTGCTACTTATACAGGTGTATTTGATTTTATAAGAGATATTTTTGCAGCAACTAATGAAGCTAAGGCAAGAGGTTATAAAAAAGGAAGATTTAGTTTCAATGTAAAAGGTGGGAGATGTGAAGCTTGTAAGGGCGATGGAATAATAAAAATAGAAATGCATTTCTTACCTGATGTATATGTTCCTTGTGAAATTTGTAAGGGTGAAAGATATAATAGAGAAACACTACAAGTAAAATACAAAGATAAAACTATATCTGATATATTGGATATGAATGTGGAAGAAGCTGTTGAGTTTTTCGAAAACATACCAAATATAAAAAGAAAATTAGAAACTTTAATGGATGTAGGTCTTTCATACATCAAATTAGGTCAGCCTTCAACTCAATTATCAGGAGGAGAAGCACAACGTATAAAATTAGCTGCTGAGCTTAGTAAAAGACCAACAGGAAAGACATTGTATATATTAGATGAGCCTACTACTGGACTTCATATGGCAGATGTAGACAAGCTAATCCAAGTGCTACAAAGATTAGCAGATACAGGAAATACAATTATAGTTATAGAACATAATTTAGATGTCATAAAGACTTGTGATTATGTAATAGACCTAGGACCAGAAGGTGGAGATAAAGGTGGAACTGTAGTTGCAACTGGAACACCAAAAGAAGTATCTAAAGTTGATGGGTCTTATACTGGTCAATTTTTAAAGAAATATTTTTCTTAAATCATCTAAAATGTTATAAGTTTTAAAATTAGAGGTATAAGCTGATTATATCTTTTAGAACCTAATTAAATATAAGTTGTAAGCAGTCAATAAAAGAATAAAGTCCATATTACTCTTCATAAGGTTTGTTTTTAAATCAATTATGGAAGGGGGATATGGACTTTAACTTGTTTAGAGTACTGGAAACTGTATAACTTTTTAAATTTCACATTTTAGGGTATAATTTTAATATAAAATTTAATGTTTTGGAGGGCTATATGTTTGATATACAAGAACATTTAAAAAAATTACCTTCTGAGCCCGGAGTATATTTAATGAAAGATAAATACGACCATATAATATATGTGGGAAAAGCCATATCTTTAAAAAATAGGGTAAGGCAGTATTTTCAATCTTCAAAAAACCATACATCTAAAGTAAAATCTATGGTTAAAAATATATATAAATTTGAGTATATTATAACGGATTCAGAGTTGGAGGCATTAATACTTGAATGTAATCTAATAAAAAGATACAGACCTAAGTATAATGTAGTACTTAGAGATGATAAAACTTATCCATATATCAAAGTAACTACAAATGAAGATTATCCGAGAATCTTAAAGGTTAGAAGAGTTCTTAAAGATAAGGCAAAGTATTTTGGACCATATACTAATATAACTGCTGTGAATGATACTTTGGAACTTATAAATAGTACCTATCCAATAAGAAGTTGTAAAATAGATATTGAAAAAGCGATAAAGAATAAAACAAGACCCTGTTTAAATCTGCATATAAATAAATGTCTAGGGCCTTGTACAGGAAATGTTTCTAAGGAAGAATATGGAAAGATGATAGAAGAAATTATAATGTGCTTATCTGGTAAAGAAGAGAAATTGATGGAGCTTTTAAAGGAAAAAATGAATGAGAGTTCTATGAATTTTAGATTTGAGGAAGCTGCGGTATATAGAGATAAAATAAAGAGTCTTGAAGAGATGATACAGAAACAGAAAATAGATACTAATGTAAGTGACTTAAATCAAGATGTGGTTGCAATGGCAAGAGCCCATAATGAAGCCTGTGTACAGGTATTTTTTATCAGAAATGGTAAGATTGTAGGTAGGGAACATTTTATATTAGAAGGTGTAATGGATAGCCCAAGAGCCTCTATATTAGGTTCATTTGTAAAACAATTTTACAATGAACAAGAGTATATACCAAAAGAATTAATTATAGAAGATGAGATAGAAGATAGTTCTATATTAGAGGAATGGTTGTCATCCAAAAAAGGTCAAAAAGTAACTATAAGAGTACCACAAAAAGGAGAAAAGAAAAGCTTAGTTGAAATGGTAAGAAAAAATGCTATAGAGTATCTTGAAAAGTTTTCTGATATGAATAAGAGAAAATATGAAAAGAGTATTGGAGCATTAGAAGAATTAAAACGTCTATTAAATCTAGAAAAGTTACCAATAAGGATAGAGGCTTATGACATATCAAATATACAAGGCGTAGACTCGATTGGCTCTATGGTAGTATATACAAATGCTAAAAAAGATAAAAAAGAATATAGAAGATATAAAATAAAAACAGTCATTGGACCTAATGATTATGATTCTATGGCTGAAATTGTAGATAGACGATTAAAACATGGAAATTTACCTGACTTGATATTATTGGATGGTGGAAAAGGACAAGTTAGCGCAGTAAAAAAAGTATTAGAACTTAATGATGTAGATATACCTCTTTGGGGAATGTACAAGGATGATAAGCATAGAACCAAGGGATTGATATGTAAAGGAAAAGAAATAGAGCTAGATAAAACAACCAATTTATATAGATTTATTGCTAGTATACAAGAAGAGGTTCATAATTATGCAATAACATATCATCGAAGTTTAAGAAATAAAGCTTTGACAAAATCTATCTTAGATGATATACAAGGAATAGGTGAAAAAAGAAAGAAATCATTATTAAATCACTTCAAAGATGTAGATGCTATAAAAAAAGCTACTATGGAAGAACTTTTAGAAGTAGAGGGAATGAATAAAAGCATTGCAGATAATGTTTATAATTTTTTTAGGAAGGAAGAAAACTAATGGAAACTAGCAATAAGGTATCGATAAGAGAGATAATAAAAGACTTGAAGTTAAAAGTAGTGTACATGCCTGATGATGTAGATTATTATGTCTACTCTCAAGATATAAATAGACCAGGGTTACAGTTTGCAGGATATTTTGATTACTTTGCGTATGAAAGAATACAAATAGTTGGGAAGACAGAATATAATTTCTTTGGATTAATGGATAATACTATTAGAGAAGAAGTGTTGGATAGATTTTTCTCATATGAAATACCTGCTCTAATAATCTCTAGAGACTTGGAAATCAAGCCAGATGTAATTGAAAAAGCTAAAAAATATAAGAGAATACTTTTGAGTACAAATAGAAACACAACTAGACTTATAAATAGACTATCAAATTATTTGGATAATAAATTAGCACCACATACAACAATTCATGGTGTGTTAGTTGATATTTATGGAATAGGTGTACTGATAAAAGGTGAAAGTAGCATAGGAAAGTCAGAAACAGCATTAGAACTGATTCAAAGAGGAAATAGACTAGTTGCAGATGATGCTGTGGAAATAAGAAAACTGGATGAAAGTATGTTGATGGGACAGTCACCTGAATTGATAAGACATTTCCTTGAGATAAGAGGAATAGGGATAATAGATGTTAGAAGTCTATATGGAGTAGGAGCAATTAAAAATTCTAAAATGATAGATTTAGTAGTTCATCTAGAAGCTTGGGATGAGACTAAGTATTATGACAGACTTGGGCTTGATAAAGAATATGAAGAGATACTTGGTGTCAATGTAGAGAAACTAGTTGTACCTGTTAAGCCTGGAAGAAATACTGCTATGATATTAGAAGTAGCAGCAATGAATTTTAGACAAAGAGGAATGGGATATGATGCAGCACAAGAGTTTACTAAAAAACTATCAAAATTAATTGATACTAAGTAGTGCAGACTGATATTAAAATTAAGTTGTATCTAATATTTATTAATAATATATATTAGATAAGGATAATTTAAAGTAATAGATTAAAACTGCACTAGATTAATTTTATATTTGGATTTTATTATATAACAAGAAAGTTGGAATTTTTTATGGGAATAGACTATTTTAGTAAACTTTTAGAAAGTACTACTGAAAAAGAATTGCTCTTAAGTAAAAAGTCAAATAATATAAGTACAGCGAGATTAATCTCTTTTTTGATAGTGATAGTAGGATTTGCTATTGGACTTTACAATAAAAATATAGTGGGTGTTTTTGTTGGAGTTGTAGCGATTGTAGCGTTTATAGCACTCTTAGTTATTCATAATAAAGTAAAAGAAGAAGAAATGTATTTTAAAAGTAAGATTGATGTAATAGACAAGTATATAAAACGATTTGGAGATGGCTGGAAAGAATTTAAAATAGATGGTAAAGAATACTTAGAAGATGAAAATTCACAAGCAAAAGATTTAGATTTGTTTGGAAGAGCTTCATTGTATCAATATATCTGTGTGGCTAATACATCTTATGGTAAGAAGTCTTTGGCTAAGTCATTATGGAATGAAAATCCAGATGAGAAGATAATCTTAGAGAGACAAATGGCAATAAAAGAACTTTTATCAAAAGATGATTTTTCTATTCATATTCAAACACTGAGTAATATAATTGGTAAGGAGCAAAAAAATAATTCTGATAGTAGTATAGAAGCATTCATAGAGTATGGAGAAAATAAGGATGTATATATACCAAAATGGATGCATATTTTTACTTGGGGTCTACCTACTGCTACAATCCTATCTTTTATATTTTTTACATTAGGTTTTTTACCTATTTTGCCTGTTTTTCTACTTTTCATAATACAGCTGGGATTTAGTGGTTTTGGGCATACGAGACTTATGCAGACTCTTTCACCATTATTTTCATTTAGTAGAAATATACAAGTATATGAAAAGATGTTTGAGGTTTTAGAAAAAGAGACATTTGAGAGTGATTATTTAAAAGAATTACAAAAAAAACTTTCTAAGGGAAGTGGCGTTTCAAAAGGTATTAAACAACTAAATTCAATAGGAAATGCTGTAAATTTAAGATATAATCAGATATTATATATAATTGCTTGTGGTGTTCTTATGTGGAATTATCATTGTGCAGAATCACTGGAACGATGGAAAGGTGTGTATGGAAATCAAATTAGAGGCTGGCTAGAATCTATTGGAGAATTTGAATCTATAATAAGTTTAACAGTTATTGGTCATGTAAAGGAGAATACATGTTTTCCAGTAATAAAACATGAAGACATTCCAAGGCTAAAAGTTGAAGAAGTATATCATCCATTAATAGCAGAAAAAAGTGTTATAGCAAATTCAATACAATTAAATTCTCAGACATGTATTATTACAGGTTCAAATATGTCTGGAAAAACAACATTTTTAAGAAGTATAGGAGTGAATTTAGTATTAGCATATGCAGGAGGACCAGTATGTGCTAAGAATTTTGATGCAACTTGTATGGCTATATTTACATCTATGAGAATACAAGATGATGTAAGCCAAGGAATATCAACTTTTTATGCTGAGATTCTTAGAATAAAATCAATGATTCAATATAGCTTAAAAGAATTACCAATGTTGGTTTTAGTGGATGAGATTTTTAAGGGAACTAACTCTGCTGATAGAATTATTGGAGCAAGTGAGGCAGTAAAGAAATTATCAAGACCATGGGTTATAAGTATGGTTACAACACATGATTTTGAGTTATGTGACCTTTCAGGTAGTGGAGATGTTGAAGTTGTAAACTATCATTTCTCAGAGTACTATGTAGATGATAAAATTCATTTTGACTATATGATAAAAGATGGAAGATGTAAAACTACAAATGCAAAACAACTTATGAAAATGGCTGGAATTCTTTAATTAATATATAAGACTAGGAAGTTGTATTAAAGTAAACTAATAAGGATTGTCCTAAAGTACTTAAGAGTATTTTAAGACAATCCTTTTATTTAATAACACTTAATTTTTATAATTGTTAGAGCTTATTTAGATTCCTCACAAGCACATTCTTGTGGGCATTCTCCATAAATACAACTCTTATCGAAGTAATGAGTATGAAGGTATTTATGAGCTACATCACTATTTGGGTCTCCAAAGAAGTCTTTATAAATAGCCTGTAAATCAGGATTTTCATGAGATTTACGAATAGCTTTATTTCTATCTATTTCATATAATGCATTTGCACGTCTATCAACTATTTCAGTATTACCATGGTGATAAGGTTGACCAGCACCTCCAACACATCCACCAGGACATGCCATAACTTCTATAATGTGATATTTACATTCTCCACTTCTAACCTTATCCATAATCTTTCTAGCATTTTTAAGTGTATTTACAATACACACATTAACTGTAGTTCCATCAACATCTATGCTTGCTTCTCTGATTCCTTTAAGACCTCTAACATTAGTAAAGTTTACATTATCTAAAGTCTTATTAGTTATCTTTTCATATGAAGTACGTAGAGCAGCTTCTAGAACTCCACCACTTGCTCCAAATATAGATGCAGCACCTGTAGATTTTCCTAAAGGATTATCAAAATCTTGGTCTTGAAGATTAGGTAAATCGATAGCAGCTTCTTTTATCATTTTAGCTAATTCTCTAGTAGTGATAGAAAGGTCAACATCTAGTATTCCAGACTCACTTAATTCTTCTCTTGAAGCTTCATATTTTTTAGCTACACAAGGCATTACAGATACAACATAAAGCTCTTCAGGATTGATTCCTAATATTTTAGGTGCATAGTAATTTTTAGCTATAGAACCAAACATACCTTGAGGAGACTTACAGCTAGATGCTAAATTTAACTTATCTGGATAATTATGCTCTAAGAAGTTTACCCATGCAGGACAACAACTAGTCAATATAGGAAGATTTTCACCACTTTGGATTCTTTCTATAAATTCAGTAGCCTCCTCCATGATAGTAAAGTCTGCACCAAAGTTGGTATCAAATACATGTTCAAATCCAAGTGCTTTTAAAGCAGCTACCATTTTTCCTGTAGAAATTGAACCTGGTTCTAATCCAAATTCTTCACCAATTGCAACTCTTACAGCAGGAGCAACTTGAACTACTATAGTTTTTTCTTTTTTATTTAAAACATCCCAAAGCTTAGGTACATTATCTACTTCTGTTAACGCTCCAGTTGGACAGACAGATATACATTGACCACAGAATGTACACTCTGTCTCAACCATATCAGAGTTGAAGAATGTACTAACTAAAGTATTAAATCCACGATTAACTCCAGATAATGCTCCTACTGTTTGTATATCATTACATACAGTTTCACATCTTCTACATAATATACACTTAGAGTGGTCTTTAACCAAAGACTTAGTAGAAGTGTCTTTACCTGCAAAAGATTTAGAACCTTGATATCTTATTTTTCTTACTCCTAAATCGGCAGCTATAGTCTGTAATTCACAATCTCCATTTTTTTCACATACAAAACAATCTTGTGGATGGTCTGATAACAATAATTCAACAATAGTTCTACGAGCATTTAATGCTTTTGCACTATTAGTTTGAACTCTCATACCTTCCTTTATAACTGTTCCACAAGCTGGAACTAAGCCTCTCTCTGTCTCAACCATACAAACACGACAAGAAGCACAAGTGTCAAGCTTATCTATTTCGTTCATATGTAAATGACAAAGGTTGTGTATTTTTATATTTATTAATTTCGCAGCATCTAAGATAGAAGTTCCACTAGGTGCTGAAACGTGTTTGCCATTAATAGTTAAATTAACTAAACTCATTGTTATTCCTCCTCCAAATAAGTTATTTCTTGATTATAGCGTTAAATGTACAATTATCTATACAAGCACCACATTTTAGACACTTAGAAGTATCTATTGTATGTTGTTCCTTAACAGAACCTGTTATACAACCAGCAGGACACACTCTAGAACATTTTGTACAACCCTTACAAGCATCTGTTATAAAGTAAGAAAGTAAGTTTTGACATTTGCCAGCAGGACATTTCTTATCTACAACATGAGCTATATACTCATCTTTGAAATATTGAAGAGTACTTAAAACAGGGTTTGGAGCAGCTTTACCAAGACCACATAATGAAGCAGTTTGTATAGTTTCAGCAAGGTTTTCTAGGTCATCTAAATCTTGTAGAGTACCATTACCTTCTGTAATTTTAGTTAATATCTCTAATAATCTTGTAGTACCTATACGACAAGGAGTACATTTACCACAAGATTCTTCAACAGTAAACTCAAGGAAGAACTTGGCTATATCTACCATACAGTCAGATTCATCAAGAACAAGCATACCACCAGAACCCATCATTGAACCTATAGAGCTTAATGAACCAAAGTCTATAGGGATGTCCAAATGCTCAGTTGGTATACATCCACCAGATGGACCACCTGTCTGAACTGCCTTGAATTGTTTGCCTTCAGGGATTCCTCCACCAATTTCAAATACAATATCTCTTAAAGTAGTCCCCATTGGAACTTCAACAAGCCCTACATTTTCAACTTTTCCACCAAGAGCAAAGACTTTAGTACCACTAGAATCTTCAGTACCTAAGTTAGCAAACCAGCTTCCGCCATTCAGTATGATTGCTGGTATGTTGGCAAAAGTTTCAACATTGTTTAAGCAAGTAGGAGATTTCCATAAACCACTCTTAGAAGAACTATAAGTCTTCATTCTAGGTTCACCACGTCTACCTTCAATTGAATGCATTAGAGCTGTACCTTCACCACAAACGAAAGCTCCTGCACCGTATTTTAATTCTAGTTTAAAGTTAAATCCAGTACCTAATATATTTTCACCAAGTAAACCGTATTTTTCAGCTTGAGCTATAGCTACTTTTAATCTTTCTATAGATTTTGGATATTCTGCTCTTATGTATATGTAACCTGTATCAGAGCCTATAGCATATCCGCATATTGCCATAGCTTCTAGTACACTGTGAGGGTCACCTTCAAGTACTGATCTATCCATAAATGCACCTGGGTCACCTTCGTCAGCATTACAAACAACAAATTTTTTATCTGTTGGACCAGCAGGATTTTTTGAAGCAGCTTCCCATTTAGAGCCAGTAGGGAAACCAGCACCACCTCTACCACGAAGACCAGAAGTTTTTACTTCTGCAATAACTTCTTGAGGAGTAAGAGAAGTTAAACATTTGCCTAGAGCTAAATAACCATCATTGGCAATATATTCTTCTATGCTATCTGGGTCAATAAGTCCACAGTTTTTTAAAGCTATACGTAACTGTTTTTTGTAGAAAGACATTTCTTCTTGTTCTTCTACTTTTTTGCTTAAAGATTCTTCTTCATATAATAATTCCTCAACAACTGTATTTCTAATTAAGTGACTTTGAACTATCTTTTCAGCATCTGATGGTTCAACCTTTACATAGAAAACGTTATCAGGATAAACTTTTACGATAGGACCTTGAGCACAGAAGCCAAAACAACCTGTCAAACGAACAGTAACTTTGTCTTGGATTCCTGATTTTTTTATTTCATTTTCTAATTCACTAACTATTTCCATACTGTTTGAAGATGTACATCCAGTATCACAACAAACAAGTAATTCTCTTCTTAATACATTTTCCTTAGAATAATTTTTTCTTAAGCTAAGATTAGGTTTCAGCTCATCAGCTAAAACTTTTAATTCATCAAATGAATTTACTTTACGCATTATTTATTCACCCCTCTTAACAATTCAATTCTAATTCTCTATAAGTATCTAATATTTCACTTACTTGGTCAGGTTTCACCTTACCATAAACTTTACCATTTACAGTAACAACTGGAGCTAAACCACATGCCCCCAAACATCTTAAACCTTCTAAAGAAAATTTAAAATCACTAGTAGTTTCTCCAACTTTTATACCAAGTTGTTTTTCAAAAGCACTTAATATTTTATCAGCACCTTTTACAAAACATACAGTACCTAGACAGACACTGATTTTATACTTACCTACAGGTTCTGTAGTAAAATAAGAATAGAATGTAACAACCCCATATACCTTTGCAGGAGCTACTCCAAGTTTTCTAGCAACATGAAGCTGAACTTCTTTTGGAAGATATCCAAATATACCTTGTGCTTCATGTAGAACTTGTATTAACGCACCTTCTTTTGTTGCAAGAGAGTCAATAAATATATCTAGTTCGTCAAATAATTGCTTGTTGTGTGAAATAAAATCGCACATAACAAATCCCCCTTTTCTTTTTAAAGTTATTATTTCTCAAAAAATAATTAACCATGAGTTGACCCCAACCTTATGTTGGTGAACAAAACCAAAACAATAAAGAAAGAACAATATACAACAATTTCTTTATTCATAAAAACAATGCAAAAAAGTTACCTATCAAAAATAAAAACTATACTAGTCTATTATAATATAAAATAATTCAGAATAGTTAAAAAAAATAAAAAAAATGAACTAAATTCAATAAAAAAAAAATAATATATATAAAAAACTTTAAAAAATAAACCGAAATGTAAAATTTTTATAAAATAAAAGATTTATAAAACTGCTGATAATAGTCTAGAAATTGATTCCTTGATTTTTATATAAGTAGACCTAGAATTATATATATCTAATGTTATTTCTTTTGAATTTAAAATATCATTTTCAAATATAATTCTTTGTTCCAGTGCTTTTTTTGAAGAATACATAAATGCATTTACTTCAAAATTAAGTTCGAAACTTCTTATATCCATATTGGCTGTTCCTATAGAGCAGATAGAGTCATCTATAACTATCGTCTTAGCATGTAAAAATGCATTTTGACCATAAGTATAAATTTTAGCTCCAAAGTTTAAAAGTTCTCCAGCATATGAATATGATGCCCAGTATACAAAAGGATGGTCAGGTTTAGAAGGAATCATAATTCTTACATCAACACCAGATAAACAAGCTATTTTTAAAGTATCTATAAATGTTGCATCAAGTATTAAATAAGGACTCTGTATATATATATACTTTCTAGCTTTCTGAATCATTTTAAGGTAACCATATTTAATTTCGTCAAGTTCTGATATATCTGGACCACTTGATACTATCTGAATCCCAATATTTTCAGAAGGATGATTAGAGTTTGTTTCTTCTTCTATAAAGTACTTCTCTAAGTCTAAATCTTCTTTAGTTGTGTATCTCCAATCAAGTATAAATCTCATATTTAGGTCAATTACACAATCACCAGTAAGTTTGGTATGTGTATCTCTCCATAGACCAAATTTTGGATTTCTACCTAAATACTCATCACCAACATTATATCCACCTACAAATCCTACTTTACCATCAATGACAACAATTTTTCGGTGATTTCTATAGTTTAAGTTAAAGTTTACGATTTTTAAGAATGATGGAAAGAAACTTCCAACCTTAACACCACTTTCTTTAAGCCTAGAAAGTGTACTATTCTTTAGTGTTCTACCACCAACGGCGTCAAATAAAAGTCTTACCTCGACACCTTCTTTAGCTTTAGCTACTAGAATGTCGATTATTTCAGTTCCGATTTTGTCATCTTTGAAAATGTAAAATTGTATGTTTATATATTTTTTAGCCTTTTTAAGTTCTTCAAGAAGACTGTTAAAAAATTGACTAGACTCAGCATAAATCCACACATCGTTATTATTGGTATAATGAGCATTATTTGAGTTAGCTAATGCATAAATCATATCCTTATGTTGATGTATATCTGAATCAATTTCAGAAGTAGATTGTAACTTTACCTGAGTATCTAGTATGTTACTTTTGATTATCTTATCGTCCTTTTCTTTTAATCTAAACATATTGTTTTTTGAAATGTTTCTACCAAAAGCTATATAAAGTATGAATCCAAGTGCAGGGATTAACACTAATATAAGAAGCCATGTTAGAGTTGTATTTATGTTTCTTTTTTCCCTAAAGATAAGGTTCAGTATAACCATGAAATTAATTATATATATTGTAGTAACTGCTATTTCATATATTGACATTTCGAAAAATGATATATCAAACATAAACTTTCCTCCTTCAAATATTTATTAAAATAAGTAATTATATATAATAACACAAACATATATCTATTATATATAATACCTCAACAATAAAAAAGTAAAATAAATAATCGAGAGGTAAATTTTTCAAATTCAATATAAATTATTTCGAAATTAACAAAGTTGGTATATAATAAATAGTATAATTATATGAGACAGCTATATATATGCATATAGTATATTTTTTATGTTAATAAAATTTATTATATATCATATTGTTATTATATAATTATTGCCATAAAAAGACAAGGAAAAGTATAATTTTTAAGGGGGAAGGATTTATGAGTAAAGGATTCTTGACACCTGGGGAAACAGCACAAGCAACAATAAGTGCTGGCATCAAAAAAGCGAATATTTCAACACAAAATGCAATTTTATTAGGTTTATTTGGAGGAGCATTTATAGGGTTAGGGGCATTGGGAAGTATGATAGTTAGTCAGACTTTTGCTAAGATAGACCCAGGGGTAGCTAGTTTTTTAAGTGCTATGATATTTCCAGTAGGTCTTATGCTTGTAGTGGTAGCAGGAGCAGAGTTATTCACTGGAAATACTTTAATGATTATTCCACTTATGGATAAAAAAATAACATTAGGAAAAATGTTAAGAAACTGGGGACTGGTTTATTTTGCAAATTTAGTAGGTTCAGTTTTGTTAGTAGCAATTTTATTTTATTCTTCTACATTGACAGGGGATGTAGCTACAAAAGCTATAGCTGTGGCAGAAGCTAAAGTTAATTCAACTATGGTTTCCATGTTTTTAAAAGGAATACTTTGTAATGTTCTAGTAGTTTTAGCTGTATGGATGGCTACAGCGTCACAAGATGTAATTTCAAAGTTAGGTTCATGCTGGACAGTAATAATGTTATTTGTGTTATGTGGATTCCAACATAGCGTTGCAAACATGTTTTTTATACCAATGGGGATGGTATTAGGAGCAAATATAACTATGGTTCAATTCATAACTAATTTAGTATTTGTAACACTTGGAAATATCGTTGGGGGTTCCATAATAGTTGGAGGAATTTATTATCTTTGCTATGTTAAAAATAGTTAGATAAATAATACGAATTAAATTGCCTTTTAAAGCATTGATATCAGTGATATTGATGCTTTTTTTAAATTATTTATATTCTTTTATATGTTGTTATTTTTTTTTTTTTAATTTATTATATATTTATTGAATATAGTTTGTAATTAAGAAACTTAAAATATAAAATCCATATGATAAGCAAAATCATATATTATTGAATATAGTTAATACTATATATTAATGTAATTTAAATAAGAATGACAGCTAAAGTTCAGTATAATTTGGGAGGAAATACAATGAATAATCAAGATATATATGAAAATTTATTAAATATATTAAGTAAAGATGATATAAAGGTTGATGAACCTATGAAAAAGCATATTTCATTTAGAGTAGGAGGACCAGCAGATATATTGGTTAGACCTAGAACAGAAGAGCAATTAAAAAATGTACTTCTTTTGGTGAAAAAGGAATCAATTCCATATTTAATAATTGGAAATGGCTCAAATATTTTAATTAAAGATGGTGGAATAAGAGGCGTTGTAATAGAATTGGCAGATAATTTCAATTCTTATGAGATAAATGATACTAGGATGATTGCTCAGTCAGGAGTTTTATTATCAGTTTTAGGTAAAGCTCTTCAAAAGCAGGAATTAAAAGGATTTGAATTTGCATCAGGAATACCTGGAACATTGGGAGGAGCATTAGCCATGAATGCTGGAGCATATGGTGGTGAAATGAAGGATATAGTAAAGTCAGTAAAATTGATGGATATGGAAGGAAATATATTTGAATTATCAAATGAACAGATGGAATTTGGGTATAGAAAAAGCATAATATCAAAAAATGGCTATATAGCTTTATCCGCAGAATTAGAATTGCAAAAAGGCAATTATGATGAAATAAAAAGTTTAATGGACGATTTGGCAACAAGAAGAATAACTAAACAACCATTAAATTTTGCTAGTGCAGGAAGTACATTTAAAAGACCAACAGGATATTTTGCAGGTAAATTAATAGAAGAAACTGGATTAAGAGGTCTTACTTTGAGAGGAGCACAAGTGTCTGAGAAGCATTGCGGATTTGTAGTTAATAGAGGAGAAGCAAATGCTAAAGATATCTTAGATTTAATATATGTTATAAAAAGTGCTGTATATGCCAAGTTTGGGGTTATGTTGGAAGAAGAAGTCAAAATACTTGGAGAGGATTAACAAATGAAAATACTGGCTGATTATCATACACATACATTATATAGTCATGGAAAAGGGACTATTGAAGACAATGTAAAGGTGGCCATTTCTAAAGGAATAAAGACAATAGGGATATCAGACCATAGTTATAAGCATATTGCATATGGTGTAAAGAAAAAAGATATTCTTAAAATGAGAGAAGAAGTAAACTATTTGAATGATAAATATGGTGATATAAATATACTCTTGGGTATGGAATGTAACATATTAGATGATAAAGGCAATATAGATATGGAAGATAAATTTATTAAAGAATTTGATTATATTATGGCTGGATATCATTTTGGTTCTACTCCAACATCATTCAAAAGTCTATTAAATCATTGTAATAATTATGTATTCAAAACTGAAAAAGCAAAAGAATATAATACAAAAGCTGTAATAAATGCAATGAGTAATAATGATATTTTTATAATTACTCATCCTGGAGATAAAGGCGATGTTTATATAGAAGAAGTAGCAAAGATAGCAAAAAAGACAGATACTAGACTTGAAATAAATAGTAGCCATTCTTTTTTAAATGTGAATCAGTTAAACAAGATAAAAGAGTTAAAAAATACATTTGTAATAGGCTCAGATGCACATTGTCCACAAAGAGTTGGTGACTTTGAACTGGCTATAAAGACTATATTTGATTCTAATCTAGATGTATCATTAGTAGAAAACATTATAATAGAATAAACATAAGATAAAAGGGAGGAGTTAGCAATGAAATTTGTTATAGTTACAGGTCTTTCAGGATCTGGAAAAAGTGAGACAATGAGAGCTTTAGAGGATATGGGATTTTATTGTGTAGATAATCTACCTCCTGCTTTGATAACTAAATTTGCAGAATTATGTTATCAGCCGAATTCAAGTATTGATAAAGTTGCTCTAGGTATAGATATAAGAGGAAGAAAGTTTTTTGAAGCTCTTCATGAAAGCTTAAATTACTTAGAAAAAGAAAATTATGAATATGAAATGGTATATTTGGATTGCAATGATGATGTATTGTTAAAAAGATATAAAATGACAAGAAGAAATCATCCATTGGCAAAAGATATGCAGATTCCAGAAGGTATAAAAATGGAAAGAAAAATAATGGAGCCTTTAAAGGAATTATCCACTTGTATAATTGATACAACTAATATGAAGCCAAAAGACCTTAAAGAAGAAATAAAGAAAATATATTCTTCTGGTGAAGATAATCCAAACTTAACAATATCTGTAGTATCTTTTGGATTTAAACATGGTATACTTGCTGATGCAGATTTAGTATTCGATGTAAGATTTCTTCCAAATCCCTATTATATTGAAGAATTAAGGTCTAAAACGGGTGATGATAAAGAAGTTAGAGACTATGTTATGAATTCTAAAATAAGTGAAGAATTTTATATAAAACTTTTAGATATGATTCATTTTTTAGTGCCTCAATATATAGAGGAAGGAAAACAACATTTAGTAATTGGTGTTGGATGTACAGGTGGAAGACATAGGTCAGTTACTATAACAAATCTTATAGCGGAGGATTTATCTAATAAAGGATATAGGGTTGTAAAGAAACACAGAGACTCTATGTTACGATAATGGAGGCAAACATGGCTAAATTACTTATTATTGTAGGAATTTTAGGTTGGATTGCATTAATTGTATCGTTATTTATATATAAGAAAGCAAAGAATGAAAAAGTAAAATTATTTCAAAGGTCTATTGTTGAAAATAGAGACCCAAATGTGGTTGTGATAGGTGGAGGTACTGGTCAGTCAGTATTTTTAAGAGGTCTTAAACATACTACACAGAATATAACTGCGATTGTTACTGTTGCTGATGATGGTGGAGGTTCAGGTGTACTGAGAGAAGACTTAGGGATGCTACCACCAGGAGATATAAGAAACTGTCTATTAGCACTTGCAAATATAGAACCAACAATGAATGAAGTCATGCAATATAGGTTTACAGAAGGTCTTCTGAAAGGTCAGAGTTTTGGAAATCTATTTTTAGCTGCTATGAATGGATTATATGGAAACTTTGAAAAAGCTGTATATAAATTAAGTGAGATTTTTGCTATAACAGGAAGAGTTTTGCCAGTAACTTTAGAAGATGTAAACTTGGTCGCGAAATTGGAGAATGGCAACATAATAAATGGAGAATCTAGCATACCTAAAGAATCAAAAAGTCAGAAAAGCTCTATTGACAAAATTTTCTTAAATCCAAAAGATGTAAAACCATTAAAGGATGTTATTGCTTCTATTTATGATGCTGATATTATAATCATGGGTCCTGGAAGCCTATATACAAGTATAATACCAAATTTGCTTGTAGATGGGATTGTAGATGCCATTAAATCGTCTTTAGCTCCAAAAGTATATATATCAAATATAATGACTCAACCAGGCGAGACAGAAGGTTATAATGTATTAGAACATGTTGAGGCTATAGTAAAGCATACTGATGAAAATTTGATAGATTATGTAATAGCAAATAATGAAATATTACCTGAGGAAATGCTCAACTTATATAGACAAGATGGAGCAGAACAAGTTTTGCTAGATAAAAAGCAAAAAGATAAATTAAAAGATATGGGTATAAGAACTGTAGAAAAGAATTTAATTGAAATAAAAAATAATTATATAAGACATGATGCAAAGTATATATCTAACATAGTTATTGAGTTAGCCCTAAATCATAATTACAACAAAAGTTAGTAAAAAAGGATTTTAAAAAATTGTGTAGAAATCCTTATCATTATGTTAGTTTTAAGGAGTGAACATCGATGAGAGAAGAGGTTAGTGCTGGTGGTGTAGTCCTGTTTGGCAATACGATTCTTTTACTAAGGAAGTTCAATGGAGATTGGGTGCTACCCAAAGGAAAAGTAGAAGAAGGGGAAAATAACCAAGAGGCAGCATTACGTGAAGTAAGTGAAGAAACTGGAGTAAAGGCAGATATATTGAAATATTTAGGTGAAATACATTATACATTCAAAGAAAACTGGGATGAAAACAGAGCAGTTCATAAAACAGTTTTTTGGTATTTGATGCAAGCAAAGAATATGGATACTATTCCACAAAAAGAGGAAGGCTTTATTGATGCCAAATTTATCCATCTAGATAGAGTAGTAGACCTAGCTAGGTACGATGATGAAAAGGAGATAATAAAGGTTGCTTTACAAGAAATAAAAAAAAGGTTAAAGAAAAATTAGTTAATAGGTGATAGAGATGTCTTTTTCAACTGAAACCAAAAATGAACTAGCGAGAATTGTATCTGAGAATGAATGTTGTAATATAGCTGAATTATCAGCTTTAGTCAAATCAGGGGGAAGTATACAAATCGTTGGATATAAAAAGCTAAATCTAAAGATAACAACTGAATTAAATTCGATAGCCCGAAAAGTATTTAAGTTATTAAAAAAGAATTTTAATATTAATACTACAATCTCTGTAAATAAGAATCAAATGTTGAAGAGAAATAACAGTTATGTATTAATGGTAACGAGTGAAATGGGTTCAGAAATATTATTAAAAAAATTAGGTATACTTGAAGATAAAGAAGGATTTTTTACTATAAACAAAATACCAGATAACTTAATTAAACACGAAGGGTGTAAAAGAGCTTTCATAAGAGGTGCTTTTCTTGGCGGAGGTTCTATAAGTGACCCAGAAAAGAACTATCATATGGAATTTGTGACTAACAATGAGGAGTTTGCAGATTCTTTAAAAGAACTTATAAACTCTTTAGGTTTTAATAGTAAAATTGTGGCTAGAAAAAATAATCATGTTGTTTATATTAAAGAAAGTGAGCAAATATCTGATTTGCTGAGTATTATAGGAGGACACCACGCTCTTTTAAGTCTCCAAAATACTAAAATAGTAAAAGAAATGAGAAATAATGTAAACAGGATAGTAAATTGTGAGACAGCTAACCTTTCTAAAACAGTAAATGCAGCAGTAAGACAAGTGGAAAATATTAAGTTCATACAAGAAACTATAGGAATTAGCAGTTTGCCAGAAAATCTACAAGAAATAGCTAAGATTAGAATTGAGTATGAGGACATGACTCTCAAAGAACTTGGAGAGATGTTAGAGCCACCAATAGGAAAATCTGGTGTAAATCATAGACTTAGAAAAATAGAGGAAATCGCGACAGATTTGAGAAAAAAATCGTTGTAATAAAATGAGGGGACAATCTCAGAATAAGTATTAATTTTTAACATATAATGGGATATGTTGAAGTTAATCCCTATTTTGAGATAAAAGTCTCTGTTTTTGTTTTAAGACATATATTTGTGGTAAAATTAAATTTATAAAACAGGAGGTGATTTAATGAACAAAGATTTTGCTCATCTTCATGTACATACTGAGTATAGTTTACTTGATGGATTTTCGAGGGTGAAAAAACTTATAAAAAGAGCTAAGGAGTTAAATATGAGCTCAATAGCTATCACTGACCATGGTTGTATGTTTGGTGTTATAGATTTCTACAAAACAGCTATGGAAGAAGGAATAAAGCCAATTATAGGGTGTGAAGTTTACACAGCTGCACGTGGGCTTAGAGATAAAGACCCAAACTATGATAAATATCAAGGACATTTAGTCCTATTAGCTAAAAATATAGAAGGTTATAAAAATTTAATAAAAATAGTTTCAACTTCATATGTAGAAGGCTTTTATTATAAGCCTAGAGTTGACATGGAAGAACTTAAAAGACACAATAAAGGGATTATAGCACTTTCTGCATGTCTTGCAGGAGATGTAGCACGTGCTTTAATGAATAGAAATTATGATAAGGCAAAACAATTTGCTATTGATTACAGAGATATATTTGGAGAAGAAAATTTCTTTTTGGAGATTCAAGACCATAATTTGCCTGAGCAAAAAGAAGTAAATTCTGGACTAGTGAAGTTATCAAAAGAGACTGGTATTCCACTGGTTGCAACTAATGATGTTCACTATGTAAATAAGGAAGATTCAAAGATACACGATGTACTTATGTGTATTCAAATGGGAAAAACATTAAATGACCCAAATAGAATGAGATTTGGTAGTGATGAGTTTTATTTGAAATCAAGAGAAGAAATGGAAGAACTATTTCCATATGCATTAGAAGCTATTGACAACACTACGAAAATAGCTGACATGTGTAATGTAGAGTTTGATTTTAATACTATACATCTTCCTAAGTATGATGTTCCAAAAGGATATACACCAGAAACTTACTTAAGGGAGTTATGTTTTAATGGATTAAAAGAGAGATATGATAGTCCTAGTGATGAGGTATTAGAGAGGTTAAATTATGAATTAGATGTAATTGAAAAAATGGGTTATGTGGAGTACTTCTTAATTGTATGGGATTTCATAAATTTCTCTAAAGAAAATAATATTATAGTAGGTCCAGGTAGAGGTAGTGCAGCAGGCTCAATAGTGGCTTATACACTTAAGATAACTGATATAGACCCAATAAAATATTCTCTCTTGTTTGAACGTTTTTTAAATCCAGAACGTATATCTATGCCAGATATAGATATAGACTTTTGTTATGAGAGAAGAGAAGAAGTTATAGATTATGTAAAGAGAAAATATGGTGATGACCATGTCGCACAAATAATAACTTTTGGGACAATGGGTGCAAAAGCTGCAATAAGAGATGTCGGTAGAGTGTTAGATATAGGCTACAATAAAGTTGACAAGATAGCTAAAGAAATTCCTTTTGCTTTAGGAATGACAATAGATAAAGCTCTAGATACAAATCCTAATCTTAAAGAATTGTATGACCAAGACCCTGAAACAAAAGAGATAATAAATATATCTAAACAGATAGAAGGAATGCTAAGACATGCTTCTACTCATGCGGCAGGAGTAGTTATATCAAAAAACCCTGTGGATGAGTATGTGCCTTTATATAAACATCAAGATGCAATAACAACACAATTTACTATGACGACACTTGAAGAACTTGGTCTTTTAAAGATGGACTTTCTTGGATTAAGAACGCTGACAGTTATAAGAGATACTCTTGACCTAATAGAAAAAAATAGAGTTATAAAAAATTATACAGAAAAAATAGACTTTTCAAAGATGGATTATGATGACCCAAAGGTATATGAGATGCTTTCATCTGGAAATACATTAGGAGTATTCCAGTTGGAGAGTGCTGGTATGAGAAGCTTTATTAAGCAACTAAGACCAGACAACTTTGAAGATATTGTAGCAGGAATATCTCTATTTAGACCAGGTCCAATGGACTCTATACCTGCATATATAAAAAATAAAAGTAATCCAAAAGATGTAACATACCTACATGAAAAACTAAAGCCTATAATGGAAGTAACCTATGGTTGTTTGGTGTATCAAGAGCAAGTTATGCAGGTTGTTAGAGATTTGGGCGGTTATAGTTATGGTCGAAGTGACTTAGTTAGAAGAGCCATGAGTAAGAAAAAGATGGATGTAATGGAAGAAGAAAGACAGTATTTTATTCATGGTAAGTTTGACGAGGATGGTAACATAGAAATTGCAGGCTGTATAAGAAATGGCGTAGAAGAAGAAATAGCTAATAAAATATTCGATGATATGATAGACTTTGCTCGTTATGCATTTAATAAATCACATGCAGCAGCATATGGAGTTTTAGCATATGAGACAGCTTATCTAAAAACATATTATCCAGTTGAATTTATGGCAGCATTAATAACAAGTGTTATGGGAAATACTGACAAGGTAGTTGAGTATATAAGAGAATGTAAAGCATTAGAAATAGATGTATTACCTCCAGATATAAATAAAAGTTTTTCAAAGTTTTCAGTTGAAGGGAATAATATAAGGTTTGGCCTAGCTGCTGTAAAGAATGTTGGTGTAAACATAATAAACAACATAATTGATGAAAGAGAATCTAATGGATTATTTGTAGATTTAGTAGATTTAGTTAAAAGATTAGACCAAAAAGATACAAATAAAAGAGTAATAGAAAGTCTAATAAAATGTGGGGCTTTTGATAATATAAGTGAAAATAGAGCTAGCTTAATGGTTGGTTATGAAAGCTTATTAGAAAGTGTATCTATGGATAGAAAGAAAAATGTTCAAGGTCAAATTTCTCTATTTGATGCTTTTGGAGATAGTGAAGAAGATAATGATTTTCAACAAATATATAGTTTACCTAAAAGGCAAGAGTATGAGGAAAGAGAGAAACTTAACCTTGAAAAGGAAGTGCTGGGAATGTATGTAAGTGGACATCCTTTATCACAATTTGAAAAAGAGTTGCAAGAAAAGACATCTATAGATAATGGAAAATTAAATTCATTAAAAGAGGACGAAGAAGCATATATACAAATGAATGAAACAGATGCCATAATGGGCGGAATGATTGTGAATAAAACTATAAAAACTACAAAGAGAAATGAAATTATGGCATTTATTGAATTAGAAGATTTGTATGGTGCTATAGAAATAGTAGTTTTTCCTCAATTATTACAAAAATACAATGTCATTTTAAATGAAGATAATATAATCTATGTAAAAGGAACATTAAGTATAAAAGAAGGCGAAAATGCAAAACTTATAGCTAGAGAAATAAAAGATATAAACGATAGCACTGATTTTGCAACTAGAAGCTACAATTCAGGAAGAACTAAAAGTATACAAAACATTAAACCAGAAAGTGGTAAAAAATTGTATTTGAAAATAGATAGTATGTCTGACACAGATACAACCAATAATATTGTAGAAATAGCTAAACAACATCCAGGTAATGATAGTATATACCTATATCCTATGGATGAAAATATAAATGGTAAGCGTAAAGCGTATAAAATGACAGGAGTATTGACCTGTATATGCGATGAATTTATAAATAACTTAGAAAAGTTACTTCCTAAAGATAACATAAAAATAAAAGCTTAGTTTTTTGGATAAAAATCTAAATATATTATAATAATATGAAAAATATTGTCCGTTTTGTGATATAATATCACAAAATGGACATTTAAGGACATTTAATTTTTTTAGTCTTGATGGGATTGAAAAATGATATAGGGACAAAAAAAGTCCATTAACATACAATAACAATGATTATAATAAAAAATTGACATAAAATCCAAGGAGGTAAAAAATGAAAACTATAGGATTACTAACAAGTGGAGGAGATGCTCCAGGAATGAATGCTGCGATTAGAGCGGTTGTAAGGTCAGCAATATATTATGGATGCAAAGTATATGGAATTAATAGAGGATATAAGGGATTACTAGAGGAAGATTTAACTGAAATGAACTTATCTTCTGTTGGAGATATCATACACAGAGGAGGAACTATATTAAAATCTTCTAGATGTGAAGAATTTAAAACAGAAGAAGGTAGACTAAAAGCAGTAAAAATTCTTAAAAAGTATAAAATTGATTGTTTAGTTGTAATTGGTGGAGATGGCTCATTTACAGGAGCTCAAAAACTTAGTGACTTAGGATTTCCAGCTATAGGTATACCAGGAACTATAGACAATGATTTAGCATATACAGATTATACTATAGGATTTGATACTGCAATGAATACTATTATAGATGCTATAGGTAAGATAAGAGATACATCATCTTCTCATGAAAGAGTTAATATAGTTGAAGTAATGGGAAGACACTGTGGAGACTTAGCTCTATATGCAGGTCTTGCAGGGGGAGCTGAAACTATAATAGTACCAGAAGTAGAAATTAAAGTGGATGAAGTTGCTTTAAGACTAAAGACTACTCAAAAAAGAGGTAAGAGACATAGTATAATCGTTCTAGCAGAAGGAGTCGGAAGTGCTAGCGATTTAGAAAAAGAACTTAAAAAAGAGTCAGGAGCAGATTTAAGAGTAACTGTATTGGGTCATGTCCAAAGAGGAGGAAGCCCAACTGTATTTGATAGAATACTAGCAAGTAGACTTGGTGTAAGAGCAGTAGAATTATTACTGGATGGAAAATCAGCTAGAGTTGTAGGAATAAAAGAAAATAAGATAATTGATTTAGAAATAAGTGAAGCTTTAGCTCAAAAGAAAGTATTTGATAAAGAAGCTTATGAGATGGCAAAAATATTATCTATATAAGTTTTAGTATTAAAAATAAATCTGTGGAATAATATCTCAGGAGGAGCAAATATGTTAAATAATGTAAAGAAGACAAAAATTGTTTGTACACTAGGTCCAGCATCACAAAGTGAAGAGGTTTTAACTCAACTTATGCAAAATGGTCTAAATGTGTGTAGATTTAACTTTTCTCATGGTTCTCATGAAGAGCATAAGGAAAGAATAGATATGGCGAAAAAAGTTAGAGAAAAATTAAATAAGCCAGTTGCTATATTATTAGACACTAAAGGTCCAGAAATTAGAACAGGTAATTTTGAAGACCCAGAGGTACTTTTAGAAGAAGGACAAAAGTTTACTATAACTATGAAAGACGTTATGGGAACTAAAGAAATGTGTACAGTAAGCTATAAAGGACTTGCTGAAGACGTTAAAGCAGGAGATTCTATATTAATAGATGATGGTCTAGTTGGTTTAAGAGTAAAAGAAATAAATGGGGAAGATATAGTTTGTATTGTTGAAAACTCGGGAATAGTTAAAAATCATAAAGGAGTAAATGTACCTGGTGTTAAGATAAATTTACCAGCAATAACTCCTAAAGATATAAGCGATATAGAGTTTGGGATAAGTCAAGGTATAGATTATATAGCAGCTTCTTTTGTAAGAAAGGCATCTGATGTACTAGCGATAAGAGAAATACTAGAGAACAATAATGCAACTGATATACAAATAATATCTAAGATAGAAAACCAAGAAGGTGTAGAGAACCTAGACGAAATATTAAAGGTTTCTGATGGTATAATGGTAGCTAGAGGTGACTTAGGTGTTGAAATACCTACTGAAGAGATGCCAATAGTTCAAAAAATGATGATAAAAAAATGTAATGAATTAGCAAAACCAGTTGTAACTGCAACTCAAATGCTTGATTCTATGATAAGAAATCCAAGACCAACAAGAGCAGAAGTTACAGATGTTGCTAATGCTATATATGATGGAACAGATGCGATAATGTTATCTGGAGAAACTGCTGCTGGAAAATATCCTGTAGAAGCAGTAAAAATGATGGCTACAATAGCAAAAAGAACAGAAGAAACTTTAGATTATGATAGATTACTAAAGGAAAATGGTACTAACAATGTTACTGTAACAGATGCAATAAGTCATGCAACTTGTACAACAGCAGTAGATTTAAATGCATCAGCTATAATAACATCTACTTCTTCAGGATACACTGCTAGAATGGTATCTAAGTTTAGACCAAAATCTCCAATAATAGCCACTACAAATAATGAAAAGACTATGAATAAATTAGCTCTTACATGGGGAGTTTATCCAGTTAAATCTTCTGTTGCAGGAAATACAGATGAAGTTATAGAAAAAGCAATAGAAGCAGCTAGACAAGCAGATTATATAGATAATGGAGAATTAGTAGTTATAACTGCTGGAGTACCAGTAGGAGTAAGTGGAACTACTAACTTAATAAAGGTACATGTAATAAGTGAAGAAATTGTTCAAGGTATAGGTGTAGGTAATCAAACAGTTGAAGGTAAAGTTCGTATAGTAAAGAATGGTGAGACTTGTATAGATTTCAATGAAGGAGACATACTTGTTTCTACTACTACTGATGCTGAAATGAACAATTATATAGAGAAAGCAGGAGCTGTAGTAACGGAAAATGGTGGAATGACATCACATACAGCTATTGTAGGTATAAACTTAGATATACCAGTTATCGTGTCTGCTACAGATATAACAAATCTAGTAAAAGATGGAGATGTTGTAACTGTGGATGCATCAAGAGGTGTGGTATATAGAGGTTCAACTAGAGTTTTATAGGAAAAATAATAAATTTATTTATCAAGGGGCTTTATAAGCTCCTTTTTTTTTGGTAAAATAAAATATTGTAGCTTAGTAAAAAATATAGTTTAGTTAATAGCAATATTTTAATATAAATTTAAAGCAAAAAGTTTGTAAAGGTTTAAATATAATAGATTGATTGGAGGGTGATTTATGCTTTCGAAAAACGAGGTGTATATTGTAGATATAGTAGACATTGGACAAGGCGGAGTAGGAGTAGGAAAGTACAATGGTATTACAGTTTTTGTAGAGGGCGGATTAATACAAGATAAGGTCAAAGTTAGGATTAATAAAGTAAAGAAAAATTATGCTGTAGGAGATATTGTTGAGATAATAGAAAAATCTCCATTTAGAGTAAAAAGAGTGTGTAATGATAATCTTAGGGATTGTGGAGGATGTCAGATACAAGATTTAGATTATAATAAGCAGCTTGAAATGAAAACGAATGAAGTTAAGCAAGTACTTACTAGAATAGGTAAGTTAGAAGATGTAGAAGTTCATGACACTATAGGAATGGAGAATCCATATAGATATAGAAATAAAGCACAATTTCCAATACAAAAGAATGATGGTGTCCCGATTATTGGTTTTTATAAAAAGAAGACTCATGATGTAATATCGACAGAAAAATGCGTAATACAACATGAGATAAATGACAAAATTGTTAAGATAATAAAAACATATATAAGAGCTTATAAAGTGAGTATATATGATGAAAAGACTCATACAGGATTAATTAGACATTTGGTAACAAAAATAGGTTTTACAACTAAAGAAGTGATGGTTGTATTAGTGGCTAATGGAAATAAACTTCCATATCTTAAAGAATTAGCTTCTGTACTTAAGGAAAATATACCTGGTTTTAAAACTTTGGTTGTAAATGTAAATCAGAAAGATACAAATGCTATTTTGGGAAGAGAAAATATAGTTATTTATGGTGATGGAAAAATAAATGATTATATAGGCGACTTAATGTTTGAGATTTCACCATTATCATTTTTCCAAGTAAATCCTGTCCAAACTAAAGTATTATATGATAAAGCTCTTGAGTATGCAAATCTAAAGGATACTGATACTGTTTTTGATATCTACTGTGGTATAGGTACAATATCTTTATTTTTGGCACAAAAGGCTAAAAAAGTTTATGGTATAGAAATTATAGAAGATGCTATAAAGGATGCTAAGATAAATGCTAGATTAAATAACATACATAATGCGGAATTCTATGTTGGTAAGGCAGAAGAGGTTGTACCTAAGATGTATAGTGAGGGTAAAACTGCTAATGTTGTAGTTGTAGACCCACCTAGAAAGGGATGTGACGAAAAAGTCCTAGAAACTATTGTTTCAATGAATCCTGAGAGAATTGTTTATGTTTCTTGTAATCCTTCTACTTTAGCGAGAGATTTAGATTATCTAAATATGCATGGATTTAAATGTGTTGAGGTTCAGCCTGTAGATATGTTCCCTCATTCTACACATGTGGAAACTGTAGCTAAGATAGTCAAGAAATAGTAATATTTATATAGATGATATATTGTATTTGCCACTGTAATTTAATTTCGGTGGCAAATTTAGTTTATAAATTAAAATTTTAAAATGATAAATTAAGGAATAAAGTTCGTAATCTTATAAAATTTAAGAATGTAAGAGATGCACTTTTAAAAGGCAATATAGATTATTTTAATATAATATGGATAGGAGAGATTAAGAGACATGAAAGATGAGAACGTAAGTTATTTGGGATTGGGATTATGCTTTGGTGTTATTTTGGGTTTAATATTTAAAAATTTAGCTATTGGTCTATCTTTTGGGTTAGTTATAGGAGTAGTATTAGATAGTAATAAAAACAAAACTAAATAGAGTTTTTATAGTAGAGTATAGCTAAAAATAAGAATTTGTTTTGACCTTTATAGTAAAAAAGAGGTAAAGTTAAATGTCTGGGTATATTAAATTGTAATTGAATATAAAAATATTTTATGGTAAAATAGCAATAATATTATTATAAAAGGAGAGTTTTGCCTGATGTCAGAGTTTTATATAATGGTAACCAACAAATAAATAGTTGGAGACATAGATATTCTGTATAATCAGAATTTTTAAGTGTATTTTTGATACATTTAATTGTTGTGTCTTACTCTGCCTTTATAGATAACTAACATATGACAACAAATAATAATATTATATATTACTTTGTTAAATTGTGGTGTAGTGGGCTTTAATCTGCTACACCTTTATTAATTTTACATAGTATTATTTTGAATATAATTATGTTGAAATAGAAAATATTAAATTTTTTAGTCCACAGGAGTTTTCTGTTTTTGTGTAGGTAAATATATACCACATAAAAAGGCAGATATAAATACCTGTGGACTTTTTTTGTATAAAATACAAGATATTCATGTAATAAAAGTGAATATTACTGAACTTAGTAAATTAGCTAAGTCTCATAAAAGATTTTAAAAAGAACTGAGATTTAGTGTAAAGCATAAGATGTTTATTTTTAGGAGGATGAAAAATGAATGATATAAAACAGATTGATTTACAGGAATATGGTCTAGATAGTAGCTTTATCACTCAGAGTATCGAATATAATGATTTGTATATTGCACGTATTATCTCACAGGAAAAAAACATTTATCAGGTAATATGGCTCTGCTTGGTTCATCAGGGGTTGCAAAATCTTCATTAATTAAATTTATTAACATGTTAGATTTGTCACCAACTTATTACTTTAATGAGGCCTTGGTGGCAAAATTAATTTATTGTATTATTTAAATATGTTATTATAGTCATCATGTTGACAATATTCTGAGCCTGTGATAATCTATAATAGTCAATATGATGACTGTTATAGATTTATATAAGAATAGTTAATTTATATAACTGTATGTGGAGATATGTTGGTGTTTATGTTTGATAACCGAATGTAGAGTGAAAAGAAGTATCTATTAATTAAAACATGAGGAGATATTAGTATGAATAATAAAATTATTAATGTTCAAAATTTAACCAAAATTTTTGGTGAGAAAGAAGTTATTTGTAGATGTAATATGACAGTTCCACAGGGCGTAATTTATGGGTTTCTAGGAGCAAATGGTGCAGGAAAAACAACAATTTTTAAACTCATAACAGGATTATTAAATCCAACTTATGGACAAATAAATATTCTTGGTTTAGATATTGGTGAAAACCATAACAAGATATTGAAACAACTTGGATGTATGATTGAATCTCCTATTTTTTATGACCATCTTTCTGCTACAGAAAATTTGGAAATACACCTTAAGTATATGGGTTGTATTGATGCTAATATTGAAAAAACATTAAATGATGTAGGGCTTGTTAACATAGGGAAACAGCCTGTATCTAAATTTTCTCTTGGAATGAGACAACGATTAGGGATAGCTAGAGCGATTATTCATAAACCACGTATTTTAATACTTGATGAGCCAATAAATGGTCTAGACCCAATGGGAATACGAGAAATGAGAGAACTTTTTATAAGACTTGTTCAAGAAGAACATATGACTATTCTAATATCTAGCCATATTCTCAGTGAAATTGAGTATATAGCAGATATTATTGGTGTGATTGTAAATGGTAGTATTGTGGAAGAAATTACTTTATTGTCTATTAAGGAAAAATTTCCAGAGGGGTTAGAAGAGTATTTCTTTAATATTATGAATGGGGGAAATACATATGAATAATTTGATGAGATTAGAATTAAGGCGTACCAATGTTAAAATTTATCTAATAGCTACAGGAATCATTACTATGTGTAGTTTTTGTATGCTATATATGTTTGCATATATGTCTATGATAGGTTCAGATGGGGAATTTTTTGATTATATAGGTATACTATCTATTACTAGTTCTATAAATATGGCATGTTTTTGTGTACTTGGCTCTGTGATGCACTCACGATTTATTATTGATGAATATATCGGCAAACGAGCTATGTTACTATTTTCTTATCCAATTGAAAGAAAAAAGGTATTTTATTCTAAATTCTTATTAGTAACTTTATTTACTGTTGGAGGGATGATTTTGAGTAATTTACTCATGTTTGTTATTTTTTTCTTAAGTGAATCAGTTTTTCCAATTGTTAATGATAGCCTTTCAATTAGTATAATAAGTAAGTCTATTTTTATAACATTGATGATGGCTATTATAGCAGGAGGATTTTCAGCAATATCAATGTCAGTCGGGTTCAAGCTTAAATCTGTACCAACAGCAATTGTGGTAGCAGTAATACTTTGTGCTTTAGTTACTAATATTTTATCTCTTTCACCTCTTACAATGATACCAACAATTGCCACTACAATATTTTCAATAATAGTTTCGTTTCTTAGTGTTAAGTCACTAGCGAATAGAATCAATTATTTAGAAGGATAGATAGAAAGAAATATGAGTTATACTAAAGTCAAATAGAAAGACTATTCATTGCATTTGCTCATTAGTATATACATCATATGAAATTTTGTGAAGAGTATTTGTTTTAAAAGGTATGAGTTAGAATAGTAATAAATTTTATATAAGTATCCAAAATGGCATATAAGAGTATACCATTTTGGATGTTACTTTATATATTTGAATATATTTAGTGCTAAAACCAACTAAAACTTCCTTTATTATTTCTTTTTGAATAATACAAAGCATAATCTGACTGTTTATATAAAGACTGAAATGTATCTAAATTATTTTCTAATCTAGATATACCTATAGAGCAAGCGTTGCTACTAGAACACAATTCTAAAACCTTTTTTGCTTTATTTTCAACATCCTCTTTTGATTGATTGCCATATTCAAAAACAGCAAATTCATCTCCACCAAGTCTTCCGATAATAGCATCATTGATAAATACTTTAGTCAAAATTTCTGAAAAATGTATTAGTATCTCATCTCCTCGAATATGACCAAATATATCGTTTACCTGTTTGAAATTATCCAAATCAAAAATGTAAAAGTAGCCATGTGAAACAGTTTCAAGCATTTCTTTTATATGTACTTCAAAAAAATGTCGATTATATAGTCCAGTCATGAGGTCTTTTTCTGATTTTTGCTTAAACTCATGTGCCATCGCTAATGCTTCTTGTGCTTTTTCAGCTATAGTTTTAGGATAATATTCATCTTTCATTTGGTCAAAATTTGGAATAGAATGGTGTACATGTATAATTCTAATTATATCACCTGTAACTTTATATACTATTGTAAAGCGAGTATCCATTTCTATATAAACATCTTTTTCTAAATAATCTTTTTCTATAACCCAAAGAGTTCCATATACGATAAAAGTTTCATCTGTGACTTTGACACATGAATACCATTCATCTATAATTTTAAAGTCTATCTGTTCTGATTCTTTTTGGTCTTTTTTAAGATTCATAATAAATTCTTCTAATGATTCATAAAATTCATGTTTTCCTGTTCCAATTAATGTAAGGTTATCATCTAATAAGGAAATAATAAATTTAATACCTTCTTCTTCTGGATTTAAAACATAAATATGCCAAATCTTTTTTGATAAATCATTTAATGTTTTTTGTATTGTATTATCTTCCATGGATTACCCCCTTAAGATTTGCAGTTTATAGTTTTAGTGTATTATAAATTAAACTATTATTACAATATTATAATATAGAACTAAATAAATTGCATCATGTGTAAAGAGAAGTATGTTTTTTATAATAAAATTATTATAGTAAAGTAATCAATTTAATAGAAGTATTACATTTTAAAACTATGAAGAAAAATGGTAAATTAGATTTGAATTTAACTATGAAGAAATAAAATAAATCTAAATGAATTAGAGTTTTAATCTATACTTGAACATAAATAATCTTTATGATATGATGTCAATAATGATACTATGAAAGGAGTGCCTTGATGTCGGAGTTATATAATGGTAACCAACAATTAAATAGTTGGAGACGCATATATTCTGTATAAGCAGAATTTTTAAGTGTATTTTTGATACATTTAATTTGTGTGTCTTATTCTGCCTTTATAGATAACTGACATATGACAACAGATAGTATTTGAAATATATATTACTTTGTTAAACTATGGTGTAGTAGGCTTTAATCTGCTACGCTTTTATTAATTTTGCATAGTATTATTTTGGTTATAATTATGTTGAAATAGAAAGTATTAACTTTTCTAGTCCACAGGAGTTTTCTGTTTTTGTGCTGGTCAATACATGCACAGAAAAAGGCAGATATACCTGTGGGCTTTTTTTATATAAATTATAAAATATGGAGGTAGTTGAAATGAGTATAATTGAACTTAGGCAGCTGACTAAATCTTATAAAAGATTTGAGAAAGAAGCAGGGCTTATGGGAAGTGTAAAATCTTTATTTAACAGGAAATACACAGAGAAAACAGCTATATCATCATTTGATTTAAAAGTGGAGGAAGGAGAATTTGTTGGATTAATAGGTCAAAATGGAGCTGGTAAAACCACTCTTGTTAAGATGCTAACTGGTATTATTTCACCATCTTCTGGAGATATATCTGTTATGGGTTATTATCCTAATAAATTGGAAAATAGCTTTAAAAGACAGTACGCTATTGTTATGGGACAGAAAAGTCAATTATTCTTTGAATTGACACCAGCAGATACATTTCTTTTATTTAAAGAGTTATATGATATATCTGATGAAGAGTATAAAAGAAACTTGGATTACTTTATCGAATTATTTGATGTATCAGAGTATCTAAACGTTCAAGTTAGGACGCTTTCTTTAGGGGAGAGAATGAAAATGGAATTAATAGTAGCCCTTCTACATAATCCTAAAATATTGTTCTTAGATGAGCCAACAATAGGTCTAGATGCAGTAGCACAAAAACAAATTAGATATTTTCTAAAAAAAGTGAATGAAACAAAGGGAACTACTATTATACTTACTTCTCATTATATGGAGGATATTAAGAGTCTATGTAGTAGAAGTATTGTTGTAGAAAATAGTCATAAAATATATGATGGCTCTACAGAAGAATTGTTTAATCATTTCCAGAAATATAAAAAAATAACAGTTAGTTTCACTGATGAAGCTGATATTAAATTTCCTAAAGATTGTAAAATCATTGAGCAAACGAAGCATAAGATATCAGTAGTTATGCCAAAAGAAAGAGGAAATGAAACTGTTAAATGGATTTTTGATAATTATGATGTCAAGGACGTGATAATTGAAGAAGAAGATATAGGTAATATTGTAGAGAGAATATATAAGAAAGGAAGTGAGGAGTATCGTGAGTAACTATAATCAGGTATATTCTAGTCATTCAATGTTTTATAAATTTAAACAAAATATCCGAAGATATTATGAAGTAGCCAAAATTAATTTTAAAGTACAACTTATCTGGAGATTTGATGTAGTAGTTAATATGATGTTTACTATTATAAAAATTTTATTTGCTTATATCTTATGGAAAGCAGTTTTTGGTGAAAATAAAATAGTTTCTGGTTTTACATTTAATTCAATGTTGTCTTATTACATAATAAGCTCATTTTTATCAGGTATTGATATGTCAAAGAGTACTAGTGAAGAGATATGTAATCGTGTAAAACTAGGTACATTTTCAAAATATATGATTATTCCAATTAATGTTCAAAATTATTTTATTGCTAAAAATTTTGGAATGACATGTTTCTATTTTGTATTTAACATGATTTCTGCTTTTGTATGGATTTTCATATTTAAATTGGATTTTGCTTTTACATCTAATCCAGTTCAAATAGTAATTTCAATCTTAATGATTTTTTTAGGGCTTATTTTTATGATGCAACTCCATTTCTTTATTGGTATTTTGTCATTTAAATTTCTTGAGATTGGTTTTTTTAGAATGATAATTGAAAATATATCTGAATTTGTTACAGGAACAATGATACCACTTATACTTTTACCAGAAGTTTTAGTAACAGTCATGAAGGTATTTCCATTTTATTATACAACATATTTACCATCTATGTTACTAATAGGAAGAAACAGCAATGAGGCAGTACAAGGCTTGATTATTATATCATTATGGGTTTTGTTCTTTTTTATAGTGAATAAAATCATGTATAAAAGAATGAGAACACTATTTGATGGGGTGGGTATATGATGAAAAAAAATTTTAAAATAATATTTATGTTATTAAGGATGAAATTATCAAAGATGATGGTATTTAGATTTGATTTTTTTGGAGCATTTTTTGTAGATAGTTCACTATTTATATTACAACTATTAATGTTTAATGGTATATATTCTCATATAGACTCAATAGGAGGTTGGCAACATGGAGAGATGTTAATATTTATAGGAACTTTTTCATTAATAAATGCAATAAATATGACAATTTTCTGTTTTGGTATTTATGATATTCCAAGGAAGATTCAAGAAGGAGAGTTAGATTATTATATTACAAAACCAATAGACCCACTATTTAGATTGACATTTGAAAACATTAATATTGGTTCATCTCCATTAATTTTGGCAAGTATACTTATAGTTTTATATGGGGTATCTGAATTAAATCCAAAGATAACTTATATCACGATAATAATGTATATCTGTATGGTATTATTGATGGTATTGCTTTTCTATGATGTAGGTATTATACTTCGAACAGTTTCATTTTTTGTTATATCATCTTCTGCTATAATGAGACTAGAAGATAATTTATTACCAATGAACATGAAAATTCCTGGAGTAATATATGAAGGTGTTTTTAAATTATTATTCTATTTAATTTTACCATATGGAATTATGTCAACAATTCCAACTCAAATTTTGTCAGGAACAATAACAATGAATGGATTGATATATTCAATCTTAATTGTATTCTTGTTTACATTATTTATGTGGAGATTTTGGAAGTTAGGTATGAAGCATTATAAAAGTGCAAGTAGTTAATAACTTTACAGCTTTGAGGTGATGAGAATTAAAAATATAGCAAATATTATTACTATATTTAGAGTTATTTTATCAATAGTATTACTTAAAACAGAAGTATTCTCTAATTTATTTTTTATAATCTATATTGTTTGTGGCTTAAGTGACTTTTTAGATGGATATATAGCTAGAAGAATGAATCTAACAAGTGAATTTGGCTCAAGGCTTGATAGCATAGCAGATATATGTTTTGTAATTTCCACATCTGTTATTATATTTCCCATAATAAATATACCAAAGTATATAGTGTTATGGGTAGTAGTAATTGCTATCATTCGTATTACATCAATAATTATAGTAATTTATAAATACAATACATTTTTTATATTACACACATATGGAAATAAAATATCTGGATTTATGTTGTTCTGTTTGCCTTTATTTTATAATCTGGTTAACATAAGTTTGTTTACTAGTATTATTTGTGTTGTAGCAAGTATCTCGGCTATTGAAGAAGTACTGATACATATATTTTCTAAAAAGTTGAAAAAAGATACTATATGAATGTTTATAAGTAAACAGGTTTCATGTGATACTAAACAATAAAAACAAGTGTTAGTGATTAAAATCATAAAATGCTTGGAGTAAAGGATAAGGAGTTATTTTTAGATATTATGATAACGTATAATAGCAAGATTAATTAAAAATCTATCCAAGGAATTAGATATAATCTTTATGGAGAAAGGAGGTTCTTTAATGTCTAATAGGTTGGATATAATTTTAAATATAAGTAATGCACAAGAGAATGACCTGAATGAGTGATATATCTTATTCAGAAAATCGGAAACAAGATAATCTTCATGCGAAGGATAATTTACTTGCACAAAGATTTAATTTGTTTTCTCTATTAAAATTTGCATTTCCCACTATTTTTATGATGGTTTTTATGGGATTATATACAATTGTTGATACTATATTCGTATCAAGATTTGTTAATACAAATGCTTTATCAGCAATTAATATTGTTTGTCCTATTATTAATATTATAGTTGGACTTGGAACGATGCTTGCTACTGGGGGGAGTGCTATAGTAGCTCGTAAGATGGGAAGCGGTGAGACTGATGAAGCAAATAAGGTTTTTACTTTAATTGTATTATCTGGAGTTGTACTTGGGATGATAATTACTGGTATTGGATTTGTATTTATGGATTATATTATTATATGGTTAGGAGCAAGTGAGATTTTGATTAAATATTGTCGCTCATATCTTCTTATTATTTTGATTTTCGCTTTTGCCAACATATTACAAGTATTATTTCAAAGTCTATTTGTGACAGCTGGAAAACCAAAGTTTGGATTATGGTTAGTAATAGGTGCAGGGTGTACTAATATAATTTTAGATTATGTGTTTATTGTTCCATTACAAATGGGTCTTGGTGGGGCAGCGCTTGCAACTGGTATAGGATATTTGATTCCTACTATTTCAGGGTTAGTTTTCTTTTCAAAAAGTAATGGGGCACTTAGATTTTGTATACCTAAAATAGATAAGAAAGTGTTGTTTGAGACTTGTTTTAATGGCTCATCTGAAATGGTAAGTCAATTATCCACAGCAGTTACCACTTTTTTATTTAATATTATAATGATGAAGTTGATTGGTGAAGATGGAGTTGCGGCTATTACAATAATTATTTATTCTCAGTTTCTCTTAACCTCAATTTATATAGGTTTTTCAATGGGAGTTGCTCCAATAATAAGCTATAATTATGGAAGTAGAAATAATATACAATTAAAATACATTTTTAAAATTTGTATGTTATTTATATCAATAGCTTCTTTATTGGTGTTTGTGTTTTCTATGATATGTTCACCAAGTTTAGTAGAGATTTTTTCTCAAAGAGGAAGTAATGTTTATAAGATTGCAAGGTCTGGATTTTATATATTTTCTTTTAGTTTTATTTTTTGTGGATTCAATATTTTTACATCATCTATGTTTACAGCACTATCAAATGGAAAAATATCTGCAATACTATCTTTTTTACGTACGTTTGGCTTTATAACTATAGGTTTGCTGATATTACCAAATATATTTGATATATATGGTATATGGCTAGCGGTACCAATTGCTGAGTTATTAACCTTATTTTTAACAGTTAGTTTTATATATAAATATAAGAATAAGTATAACTATATATAAATATAAGAATAATCATAGTTAACATATATCTTTTTAACTGTATATCATTTAGCCTAACCACCATGGGAACTCCAAAATAAAGAGATTCCATAACACTATTTAAATCACCATGAGTAATAAAAACATCTGCTTTTTCTAATATTTCAAGTTGTGGTGTAAAGGGATAAATATAAATTTTCTACTAACCCAAGGTAGGGTAGACATGTCCAGAAAAAGGTGAATTTATAAATAAAATTTTCATACATAGTAGGATGATACAATATTTTACTCATTTATCCTATATTCTTTAATTTGACATATTTATGAAACATCGAATTATACTGTGAAATATGCATTGACATGCATATAGTAAATAGTTTTCATTAATCGATAGAGATATATACTTGATTTTATTTAATTATTTGAATATACTTTAAGCAGAACATAGGGAGTGAGAGGGATGAAATAGACAAAAAATAAGAACTCTTTATAGGAGCGATTTTAAAATGGAGACATACTTTAATAAAAAAATATTACTCGTGGATGATGAAAAAGATATAATAGATTTAATTGAAGAAGTACTTATAAATGATGGTTTTAAAAATATTGTTAAAGTCTACAATGGTTTAGATGCTATTTCTTTATGTAAGACAGAATGCCCAGATGTCATTATTCTTGACATAATGTTACCAGATGTGGATGGAATAGAAGTGTGTAAAAAAATTAGGGAGTTCTCATACTGTTCAATTCTTTTTCTTTCATCAAAAGATGATGATATTGACAAAATACTTGGTCTTAGTAGTGGTGGGGATGATTATATAACGAAGCCATTTAGCCCAAGAGAGGTTGTATTTCGAGTTAAAGCTCAATTACGTAGACAACAATACCAAAGTATTATACCATCAGACGATGTATTTATTAAGTTAGGGAATATTACTATAGACACAGAAGGAAGTCGTGTTTATAAAGATAGAAATGAAATTGAGTTAACTGGAAGAGAGTATCAACTTTTAAGTTATATGGCTCAAAATGTAAATAAAATTATAAGTAAAGAAAGATTATATGAACAAGTGTGGGGGGCATATAGTAGCATCTGTGATAATACAATTATGGTGCATATACGTCATATAAGAGAAAAAATTGAAAATAATCCTTCAAATCCTAAAATACTTATAACAGCTAAAGGTCTAGGATATAAACTTGTAAATAGAGTTGATTAGAATGGATTTTAATATTAATAGGCACTTATTTATGAGTGCCTATTAATATTTGTATTCTAGTAATAGACTTTATAATCTAGTAGATTCTTATTTTTTAAGTTTCTTAGCAATGAAACTTCAGCCAAAAGATTAATACATGTATTGAAGTATTGATTAAACAATATTACAGATAGATTTATATTAATTGTTTTTCTATATTAAATACCTTATCAATCCAACCTTTATAGAATTTTTCTTCATGGGATACTAGTATGATACTTCCTTTAAACTGTTTCAAGGCATTTTGTAAAGCATCCTTTGTTTCTGCATCAAAATGGTTGGTTGGTTCATCTAGAATCAAAAAATTGCAAGGAGATAACATCATACAACATAATTTAACCTTAGATTGTTCACCACCACTTAGAGTAGATACACTTCTTGAAACATGCTCTTCTTTTACTCCACATTTAGCTAGGTGACGTCTAATCTCTTTTGTATTAAATTTTGGATACTTATCTGCCACTATTTGAAGTGGTGTTTTAGTAGGATTTTCCCATTTTAAATCTTGTTCATAATAACCAATTTTAACTTGTTCTGAAAACTTAAAACTTCCAGCGATACAAGGAATATCTTTAACTAATGTCTTTAACAAAGTTGATTTACCAATTCCATTAAATCCAGTTATAACTATTTTTTGACCTCCATCAACAGAGAAATTTAGTTTTGGAAGCAAAGAATAGTAGTAGCCGACTTCAAGATTGGTAACTGTAAGAGCATTTTGAGCAGATATTTCAATCTCTGAAAATTGAACATTTGGTTTTCCTACAAAGCTAGGAGGAGCTATTCTTTCTATTTTATCCAATTGTTTTTGTCTTCCTCTTGCAATTTTTGAATTTACTCCAGCTTTATTTTTACGTATAAATGTTTCTTCTTTTTCTATTTTCTTTTGTTGTGCTTGATATCTTCTAATATAATCCTCTCTTAAATGTGATTTTTGTTTAAGAAACTCTGAGTATTTTCCATGATACTTCTTAATCATACCAAATTCTATATCAAGAATGCCTGTAGAGATTTTCTCTAAAAAGTCAAAATCATGGGAAACTACAATAAATGCTCCAGCAAATGTATTTAAATAACTTGAAAGCCACTCAACATGTTCTTTATCTAAAAAGTTTGTTGGCTCATCTAATAATAAAACTTCATGATTAGAAAGTAGTAGTTTCGCCAAGATTACTTTTGCTCTTTGCCCACCACTAAGTTCTCCAACTACACGATTCATTCCTATTGAATCTAACCCAAGACCATTTGCTATTTTGTTAACTTCATTGTCTACAGAGTAGAAATTGTTTGCTATTAGTTGTTCTTGATATTCTGATGCCTTAATTAGTAGTTGCTCATTTCCAGACAGAGCGCTCTCTTGATATAGCAAATTCATCTCTTTTTCTATTTTATAAAGCTCTTCAAATGCAGAGTGCAAATAGAGGGATATTGTTGTATCTCTATTAATTTCTGCATATTGGTCTAGATGACCGATTTTGATATTAGTTTGCCATTTAATTTCTCCTTCATCTGGAATAACTTCTCCTAATAAAATTTTGATTAAGGTACTTTTCCCTACACCATTTTGACCAACTATACCAATATGTTCACCTTTGAATAAATCAAAGTTAGCTTTCTCATACAGTGACTTATCCATAAAACCTTGTGATAAATTAGTTACTTTTAATAAACTCATAATTCAAACTCCTTTTCTTTTATTAAAAAATTTATGAAAATAAAAAAAGCAGAGGAAAGGCATTCTAAAATGCCGACCTCTGCTTTTGGAAAAACAAAAGGTCATAGACAAGCATTGTTGTCTATGACCAGAAAATCTATATATCTATCGGCAAATAGGCGATTTTAAATAAGCATAGCTGAAAAAACTATACTAACCTATATTTGCCGACGAAGATAGAAAGCTCTAAGCCTTCAGATTAACCTCTACACAACGCTTCATCGTATACATTTGTGTAGAGTTAAGTTTTCTAACAAGTTTAACTAATTCTATATAAATCATAATTATTCACATCCTAATCTTAATTCTAGTTTATTTATATTTAAACTGTACTTTGTACTTTTGGTATCATCTTATTTATTTAAAATATATTTTACTAATTATAACTTAAGTTATGTTATCATAATACATAGTTATAGTCAACAAGAAAATTATTTTCATGTAGTCACTTTGATAACATAATAAATTAAAATTTATATTATTAAGATGAAGGATAGTATTAATTATAATAATTCTCCATATCTTTTTACAAATACCTTTTTTAATATAGTTACTAAAACCATATAAGATAAAATAGTAAAAATCAATCCAATAAAATATATGCCTGGAAGTGGCATCATACCAATAGCATGACCAAGAGATGTATATGGTATAATAGTACCAATCACAATTCCCATTGTTGTAAAAAGAGTTAATTTCCATGAAGCTCGACTTTTAATAAATGGGATGTGTGGAGTTCTTATCATATGAATAACTAATGTCTGAGACCATAAAGATTCTACAAACCATCCAGCATGAAATAGAGATATAAATCCAAGCTGACCTATAGTATCTAAGCTATGAAAACTTCCACCAAATACATTTGGGCATACTACAAAATACATTAGTATATATGTTGTAATATCAAATACTGAACTAGTTGGACCAATCCAAGTCATAAATTTACTTATAGATGATGAATCCCATTTTCTTGGAATTTTTAGATAATCATCGTCTACATTATCCCATGGAATAGTTATACATGAAATATCATAAATTAAGTTTAATATTAAGAGTTGAATTGGTAACATTGGTAAAAATGGTAAGAATGCACTTGCTATTAATACAGAGAACATATTACCAAAATTAGAACTTGCAGTCATCTTTATATATTTTATTATATTTGCATATGTTTTTCTTCCTTCAATAGCACCTTGCTCTAGTACCATAAGGTCTTTTTCAAGTAGTATAATATTTGCACATTCTTTAGCTATATCAACTGCGGTATCTACAGATATTCCAACATCAGATGCCTTCATAGCAGCAGCATCATTTATACCATCTCCCATAAATCCAACAATATGTCCATTTCTGCGAAGCGATTCAACTATACGAGATTTTTGTTCTGGAGAAAGCTTTGCAAATATACTTGTATGTTCTACCATTTTATCAAGATTTTTATCATCCAGGCCTTCTATATCTGAGCCAAGCAAGATATTTTCAATTTTGATGCCTACTTGTTTACAAATACACTTTGTTACTGCATCATTGTCGCCAGTTAGAACCTTTACATCAACTCCATTTTTAAGTAGAGCTTTTACTGCACTAGATGTACTTTCCTTTGGTGGGTCAAGGAATGCAAGATAACCTATTAAAACCATGTTACTTTCGTCAGAAACTGAAAATTCATCTATAGGTGAAGGATTGTTTTTCTGTGCAATTCCCAAAACTCTCATACCTTTATCATTGTATTTAGAAACTGTTGCAATAACTTCTTTACATATTTCATCTGTCATTAATTGAATCTCATTTTTATACTCAACATGAGTACAGATTGACAACATTTCTTCAATAGCACCTTTTGTGATAAGCTGAGTTTTTCCAAATTTATTTTTAACTACTACACTCATTCTTCTTCTATTAAAATCAAATGGAATTTCATCAATTTTTGTATAATCTCTCCAAAGTTCTTGCATACCATTATCATTTGCATGGTTAATAATAGCTATATCCATAAGATTTTTAAGTCCTGTTTGATGATAACTATTTAAAAATGCATGTCGAAGAATTCGTTTATCTTCTTTTCCATGAATATCAAGAGAATACTCTAAAACTACTTTGTCTTTAGTCAAAGTCCCAGTTTTATCAGTGCAAAGTATGTCCATAGCACCAAAGTTTTGTATAGAGCCTAAATCTTTAACAATAACTTTCTTTTTTGACATAGCAACTGCTCCTTTAGCAAGGTTAGCAGATACTAACATTGGTAACATCTCTGGTGTAAGTCCAACAGCTATTGAAAGTGCAAACAAAAAAGCTTCCATCCAATTACCTTTTGTAAAGCCATTTACAAAGAGAACTATTGGAACCATAATAAACATAAATCTTATAAGTAGCCATGAAACTGAGTTAACACCCTTTTCAAAACCTGTTACAGTTTTTTTGCTTGTTATTTGCTGAGCCATAGAACCAAATATAGTACAATCACCTACTGAAATAACAATGGCTATGGCTGAGCCACTAATTATGTTACTGCCCATAAATGCAATATTATCTAAATCAAGTATGTTATTGGTAGTTCCTTTGTAGACATCAGAAAATTTTTCTATTGGCTCACTTTCTCCTGTAAGAGAAGATTGACTAACAAATAAGTCTTTGCATTGTAATATACGTACATCAGCTGGAATCATATCACCAGCAGCGATATGAATAATATCTCCTACAACTACTTCTCTTAGTGGTATTTCTATTAATCCTTTAGAATCACGCATAACTGATATAGTGGTATTTACCATATCACTTAGGGCTTGTGCCGCTTTGCCAGAACGAGATTCTTGAATAAATTGTAGCAATCCACTTATAGTTACCATTGTCAATACGATAATGACTGTAGTTGCATTTTTATCAGTTGGATTTGCTAAAATAACATCTGTGATAAAAGAAATTATAGCTAAAATAAGAAGTACAATAGTGAATGGGTTTATAAAAGCTTTGACAAATTTTTTTATCATTGAGTTATTAGATTTTTGAGTGATTTCATTACTACCATACTTGTTTCTCATTATATTAACCATTTTTTCAGAGTAACCACTATAAGAATTTCTATATTCATTTAATAAAATAGAGTCGTTCATTATAGCTGAATCAAGTATATCTTCTTTTGAAGTTGAATTACATGTAGTTTGTGTAATAAACTTTTTATTTAATTTTTTTATCATGTCTGAGACCTCCTTAAATATTTATCTATTTTTAAAATAAGGAAGTAAAGACATAAGCCTGTGACGAAAAACATCACTAGTTTTAAATTTATTAAAAATAGGGAGAAGAAATGAGACGTACAAAATAGTACAATTCTTCAAATAAGTGACTACTTCGCTCAACAGAGCTTATGTTATTACTACTTCCTGCGTCCATTCTTCTCACCTCCAAAATTCAAAATATATAAATCTAAAATAAGCATTAAAAAATCCCTTATCAAAGCATAAACAATGACAAGGGAATTAAACCTATAATAAAAACAACCAAGGCATAGAAAACCTAAGTATATTTATAATACAGTAAAAATATTTAATCATCGTTCAAGCTTTAACTTCATAGGGCAATGAAATTGCATTAGATTATGCCTTGGAATCGACATAGACTGTTGACCTTCTCATAGTGTCTCCACTATTTTGCGGCAGCAACCCGTATCCCTATGGTAGCCTCACCTACCGAGATATTTAATTTATATGAGATTATAATACATAAAAAAATATTTGTCAATACATGAAAAACTACATACACAACTAATATATTATATTCTTTTGACAAAATTATTGTTTCAAATCTTGTATTTGTAGAATTACAAGTACCTTTAATATATGCCTTTTTTAAACAAAGTTATATAAAAATTTATTTCTGATAAAATTGTATAATCTATGAATATAATTAAGACTATTGGCTCCATAATTTTGATATAGTTTTACTATCTTTGTGAAATATTATAACCTGTAGAACTGGCTGAATACTATTGTTGAATTTTCAAGTATGTGCTAATATACATATATAATTGTTGGAAATAAAATAAATGTAAACTTTATATATGAAAGTATACATTTAAAGTAATCATTAAGGATATGTGTTTATATATGATTATATAAACAAGTATACTTTGAATATAATGTAATTAGTGGGATAGTAGTATTATTATGAAAATAATCACAAGTAATTTCAATAAAGACCTTTATAAAGGGGGGAATCAGGTTTGTGTCGATTAAAAGAATTGTTTTTATAATGTCTTTAATTAGCTGTATAGTATTTATGTATCTCCCAATACAAGCAATTGCTACATCAGAAAAACACGTTGTAAAGGTAGGTTTTTTTGAGTTTGAAGGGTATCATGAGTATAATGAAACTGGAAATAGAAGTGGGTATGGATATGAGTATCTTCATGAGATTGCAAAGCATACTGGCTGGACATATGAATATGTATCTGGTACATGGGAAGAATGTCAAGCTATGTTAGAAAATGGTCAGATTGATTTGCTTACATCTGCACAGTATACAAAAGAGCGTGCAGAAAGATTTGACTTCTCAGAATTGCCTATGGGAAGTAGTTATGCACGCATTACAGTAAAACGTGGAAATTCAAAATATTTACCAAATGATTATAAAAATTTTAATGGAATAGTGATTGGGCTACTTGATAGTAATAGTAGAAATGAAAATTTAAAAAAATTTGCAAACGAAAAGAATTTTAATTATACATCTAAATATTTCAAGAACCAAGAAGAATTAGAAAGTGCATTGGAAAATGGAAAAGTAGATGCTATATTAACTAGTAGTTTAAGAAAGGCTAAAAATGAAAATGTAATTGCTCAATTTTCTCCTTCTTCATTTTATTGTATTGTAAAAAAAGGTAATACTCAACTGTTACAAGAAGTTAATAACGCTCTAGAAGATATAGAAATGGATAATCCTGCATATAAGTTTAATTTGTATAGTAAGTATTATCAATCTAGTAATCAAAATGAGTTTATTCTTTCTAAAGAGGAACATAATTATCTAAAAAGAAATAATAGTATACGTGTAGTTAGCATGCCAGAATCATATCCACTATCGTATTTAGACAATGGAAAATTTAATGGTATAATATCAGACATGTTTAATTTAATTGTTAAAGACCTTGGTTTGAATATAAATTATATAGAAACCAACTCATATAAAGACTCAATTAATATGTTAAAAGAGGGAAAAGCAGATGTAATATGCTTTTTTAATTCTGATTATGGATGGGCAGAACAGAATGGAATAAAAATTACATCTCCTTATATGGAATTGAATTACAGTGCAATAACTAAGAATTATAGGAATACTGAATTTAATGATATTGCTGTTGTAGATAATGATAAATTTAATGATGAGTATATCAAAAAACGTTATGAGAAAGCAAATATTAAAAGTTATAAATCTGAAAACTTAGCTATAAATGCAGTAGAAAGAGGCGATGCAGATGTAGCATTTATAAATACATATTCTGCTGAAAATTATATACAAAAAGATTATAATAATTTAAAAGCAATTTTAGTTACTGATTATAAAACTAATATATCTTTAGGTGTTAACCAAGATACAAATCAAGTATTATATTCTATTTTGGATAAAAGAATAAATTCACTTAATAAGGATGAGTGTTCTGAAATTATTGCAAAGCATACAATGTTTCAAAATTATGATACTAGTTTGTCTCAATTTGTACATCAGCATCCAGTTCAGACAGTTTTAGTTTCTTTTTGCTTTTTCTTAATTATAATAGCAGTGCTTTTTTATATAATTGCAATTAATAGAAGACACTCAGTACATATTTTTGATTTAGCATTTAAAGATACAATTAATGGAATTTGGAACTATAACGGATTTGAAAAAGAAACAACAAAAATTTTAGAGAAACATAAAGAGAAGTATTATGCATTGGTTGCTTTTGATATAAAGAAATTTGCTGTGATAAATGAGAATTATGGTAGAGATTCTGGAGATATAATCATAAAAGAAATAGTTTCAGTTTTAAAAAGAATTATAGGTGATACAGCCTTATTAGCTCATGTAAAAGCAGACCATTTCCTTTTTCTTTTACCATATGAGTTTAAAAAGGATTTGGAACTAGTTCTTAACAATATAAATGAAAATATATCATATTTTGAAGTGAAAGGTTTTAGTATTAAAGTCAAACCTAACTTTGGAGTATACAATATTGAAACTGAGAATATTCCTGTAACTAAGGCGATAGATTATGCCGAAATTGCTAGAAGAAAATCAAAGGAAAGTAAATATTCTATAGTCTATTTTGATGAGTCACTTAGAGAAAATCTTAGAAAAGAAAAAGAGATTGTTGATAGGATAGATTATGCATTAGAAAATGAGGAGTTCCAAGTTTATTATCAACCTAAATTTGATATGAGAACAAATAAAATTATTGGAGCAGAAGCACTTGTTAGGTGGAATCATAAAGAGCTTGGTTTTATGAATCCAGGAGAATTTATTCCTATACTTGAAAAGAGTGGTGGAATTATAGATGTTGATTTTTTTGTATTGGATAAAGTATGTAGATTGACTCGTTTTTGGATGGATTCTGGAATTAAACCAATTTCAATTTCTGTAAATCAATCGAGAGCACATTTTCAAAGAAAAGATTATATAAATAGATTACAAAATATACTTGTTAAATATAATATACCTAGAAATATAATTGAACTTGAGATAACTGAAAGTTTGTTTGAAAATGATAGTATATCAAATGATATGATAAAAAAGATTAAAGAGCTTGGATTTTTTATTTCTGTTGATGACTTTGGTTCAGGTTACTCTTCTTTGAATCTTCTAAATCAGGTTTCTGTAGACATTTTAAAAATAGATAAATCTCTATTAGATAATTCTAAAGGAGAAGGGAAGATTATAAGTAAAGTAGTTGAGATGGCAAATGACTTGGGCTTAGAGGTGATTTGTGAAGGTGTTGAAAATATAGAGCAAGCAGAATTTTTAATGAGTATTAATTGTTATTATGCACAAGGTTATTTATATGCTAAACCTATGCCAAAGGATATGTTTGTTCAGAAGGTGGAGAAGTCTAAAGATATATAGAAATTGTATAAGTATTTAAGTTGTTATAGTAGTATATTAAAGATTATAATAAATAAAATATTTGTGTATGACATATATAAATGAATGAAAAAGTTAAATGTATAGTAAAGGCACTTCATAAATTATGAAGTGCTTTTTATTATTGTAAAAATAAGTAATATATTATGAATAACAAAAATAATAACATTAATTAAATCTTAGATAATCTTAGGTATAATATATGATTTACTTTGAAAAAACTTAAATTTTAAGGTGAAATAATATAATTATATTAAATTTTATTGAAATAATAAAAATTATTTACTTAATATAACTTATTAGTTAGAATTATACTAAATAATTAAGGAGGTGAGTAGCGATAGATGAGATAGATTTAAAAATAATTAATTCTCTAAAGAAGAATAGTAGAGCCTCAACTTCTGAAATAAGCAGGCAAGTCAATTTATCAATACCAGCAGTATCAGAACGCATAAAGAAAATTGAGCAGTCAAATATAATTCAAAAGTATACTATCCAAATCAATCGAGAAAAAACAAAATATAAACTTTTAGCTTTTATATTTATCAATACTGATTTATCTGAAAGTATGGAAGATTTTAAGCAAACTATATTGAAACATGAGACTGTATTGGAGTGTCATCATATTTCAGGAGAGTATGATTATTTGATAAAAGTATTAGCAGAAGATACAAGTGACCTTGAAGAATTTATATCTGTTACATTAAAAAGAATCAAGGGAATTCAGAAAGCTAATACAACTATTGTTCTATCTACAATTAAAGAAGAAATTAATACATGTAAAAATATTTTTTAAATATATTAGCAGCTAAATATTAAGTATATTACTTATCTTTATTTTAACTAAACTTTAGGAGGAAAATATAATATGAAAATTTTAGTTTTTTTAGCAAAAGGTTTTGAAACTATGGAATTTAGCGTATTTATAGATGTTATGGGATGGGCTCGTAATGATTATGATTGTGATATCGATGTAGTAACTTGTGGCTTTAAAAAGAAGGTTATAAGTACGTTTAATATTCCAATACTTGTTGATAAGACCATAGAAGAAGTATGTGTTGATGATTATGATGCTCTTGCTATTCCTGGAGGCTTTGAAGAGTTTGGATTTTATGAAGAAGCATATAACATGTCTTTTTTAAACTTAATAAGAGAGTTTGATTCAAAAGAAAAGATAATTGCGTCTATTTGTGTGGCGGCATTACCAGTTGGTAAAAGTGGAGTTTTAAAAAATCGTAAAGCTACTACATATCATTTGAAAAATGGTCAAAGGCAAAAACAATTAAGCGAGTTTGATGTAAATGTAATTAATGAACCAATTGTTGTAGATAAAAATATTATAACTTCATATTGTCCAGAAACTGCTCCACATGTAGCTTTTAAACTTTTGGAAATGTTGACATCCAGAGAACAAATGGAGATTGTTAAACTAGCTATGGGATTTAAACTATAATGAGCTATAGATGTTCTAAGTAATCAGAACCCCAATCACACATACAATCTAGAATTGGAATAATACTCTTTCCAAAATCCGATAGTGAATATTCTACTTTTGGAGGAACAATAGGATAAACAACTCTGATAATTAAACCATCTGCTTCTAATTCACGTAGCTGTTGAGTTAACATTTTAGGAGTTGCTTTAGGAATTAATTTTCTTAGTTCATTAAATCTCAATATAGTATCTTTAAGATGCCAAAGTATAAGTGTCTTGTATTTACCACCAATCAATGCGAGTGTTGCTTCTATTGGACAACTGTATTCACTAGAACATTTTTTCATTTTTAAGCTCCTTTCATATATTTTAAAGTATCTTTTTAGGTACTATATTACAAAAAAGTGCATTATTGTAATATAAAACTATAGTGATAAAATTATAGCATAGGTTAAATGAATCATCAACTTGACCTAATAAAATGATGGGAGGTAATTAAATGGATTTTGTTGAACTTGCAAAAAAAAGATATTCTTGTCGTAATTATCAAAATAGAAAGGTCGAAAAAGAAAAACTTGAGAAAATTTTAGATGTTGCGAGAATAGCTCCAACTGGTGGTAATCGTCAACCTCAAAGATTAATTGTTATTCAAGAAAAGGAAGGGCTAAATAAACTTTCGAAGGCTGCTAATATATATGATGCACCATTAGCTATTATCGTGTGTGGAGATAAGGAAAAAGTTTGGACAAGACCTTTTGATGGGAAACAACTTACAGATATTGATACAAGTATAGTCACTGACCACATGATGTTACAGGCAACTGAACTTGGATTAGGAAGTGTTTGGGTGTGCTATTTTAATCCAGATGTAATTAGAGAAGAGTTTAGCATGCCAGATAATTTAGAACCAGTAAATATATTATTGATAGGATATGAATCTAAGACACCAGAAAGCCCAGATAGACATGAAAAAACTCGTGTCCCTTTAAGTGAAATAGTTTCTTATGAAAATATTTAGTCAGAAAAGCAAGTTACATACATGATAAATGCCATAAAGTATTTACTATAAAGAAAGTTTAAAATAAGTAATATTTGCATGAAATTAATTTTGGTGAAGTATATCTAGTTTTAATAAAAGATATACTTCACTAATTTATTTGTTTAAAATATTTATTAAACATGAAGGATTTATGAATTAACTAAAATATATCTATTGAATTAACTTTTAAATCTGAAAAAGCACTTGAGACATAGTCTTTTATATCACTTAGATGCTCTTGAATTTGTTTTTCTGATATTCCATCAACTCCATATACAAAATACAAAATATTTTTAGTATCTTTTGTTATAGATGTTCGATTATCTGGTCCATTAAGAATGCTGGATAATATACCGATATTATCAGATAAAAATAAATCATGTTTTGTTAAAACCTGTTCTTTTCCGGTTATACCATAAAAATGTTCACCACCATTTGCTACATCTATTTTCAAAGGTAATTCTATCTTATCAAGGTTATGTCCTGCTGTTAGAAGAAGGTTTTTTAATTCTGCTAAAAACATTGATTCAACTGTTATGCCTACATCTGGGATACCTTTTGATTTTAACAAAAGAGATTCCAATTGAAGTAATACAGGGTAAGTTTTCTTGAATCTTTTATAATATTTTATGTAATTTGAAATGGGTTCTGTTTTAATTTTTTCTTGACGATTGTACTCTGGTCTTTGCTTAAGGATAGTTTCAGTTACAGAGTTTTTAAGAAATAGAAAATTTTCTTTATTAGGATTTGAATATGTAATATTTATAGCCATAACTCCAAATTTAATATTAGGATACATTTCTTTTACTTTATTTGATATTTCTAGCATAATATAGACTCCTTTTTATTTTTTATTTTATGATATAATCTTAGCAAGATAAAAGTGGATTTTGTAGTTCCACTTTTATGTCAATTTTATAGAACCACTTTTGGAGGTATTAAAGTGTGGATTACGATTAATAGAAATAGCAATATATCATTATCAAGACAAATTTATTGTAAGATAAAGGATATGATTTTGGACGGAACCTTAAAGTTTGAACAAAAATTGCCATCATCTAGAACGTTGTCAAAGGAATTATCTGTTTCTCGTAATACGGTTTTGGATGCATATAATCAATTAATGGCAGAAGGATATTTGGATACAAAAAATGGATATGGTACATTCGTATCTAAAGGAATATTAGAATATAAAGTTGACTTTAAATTAAATTATACTTTTGAAAGTGTAGATAATTTGCACATCAATAAACAAAAGAATTGCATAGATTTTCGTTCTGGTATTCCAGAATTAAAACTATTTCCACGTAAAGAATTTTCAAAGCTATATAAACAAATACTATATGATTTATCAGATTCAGATTTTAGATATGGAAGTGTGGCTGGTGTATGGTGCTTGAGGGTAGAAATATCTGAGTACTTATTTCGAACTAGAGGGATTAGATGTAATCCAAAAAATGTTATGATTGTTTCTGGCTCAACACAGGGATTGTCTCTAATTTCACAGCTTTTATATAAGAACAATAAAAAAGTAGTTGTAGAAGACCCTATCCATAAAGGATTATTAAAGGTTATTTTGTCTGCTGGATATTCGGTTGTTGGAATTAAAGTGGATGATAAGGGTATTGATACTGATTTAATAAAATCAGTAAAAGATGTTTCTTTTGTTTATACTACACCTTCTCATCAATATCCCTTAGGAGGTATTTTACCTATTCAAAGAAGACTAGAACTTATTAGATGTGCGACAGAGAATAGTTACTATATAATTGAAGATGACTATGACAGTGAATTTAGATATGAGGGGCCACCAATTAGTTCCCTTTATGAACTTAATCCAAGAAAAGTAATTTATATAGGTTCTTTTAGTAAAATATTATCTCCAGCTATTCGTGTTGGATTTATGTTACTACCAGACAATCTTTTAGAGGATTATAAAGCTTTAAAAATGTACTCTGATGTTCATACAGAAACTATAGTTCAGTATGTACTAGCTGAGTTTATTAGAGATGGAAGCTTAGAAAAGTATATATTTAGAATGAAGAAACTATATAATAGAAAACGTAAACACCTCATTGAAGTATTAAACACTGAGTTTAAAAATGAATTTAAAATAAAAGGTGAGGCAGCAGGTCTTCACATAGTTGTGCATTTTTATAATATTAAGTTTACAGAAAGCTTAATTAATAAAGTTTTTGAAGCAAATATAAAAGTTTATCCTATACAACAGTATGCAATTAAGGATATATTAGAATATGACCATGAAATTATACTAGGTTATGCTCATCTTAGTATCGATGAAATTGAAAAAGGTATAAAAATACTCAGTAAAATAATACATATGAACCAAGATATATAGATAGAATCTATAGCAACTTATATAATAGATTCAATCGAGTTGACATTTTAATAATAGTTATTATATTAATGTATCATTATTATTTTTATATTGAGATGTTTAATATTATATTGTAGATATTTTGTTACTATTAACTAAGTTAAGATAGCAATTTATATTAAGAAAAAAGTTTTTGCATAGGTTATAATACTTAAAAGGAGATGATGGAGTTGAAAACAAATACAGATGTGATTATGGAAATCATTGATTATATAGAAGAAAATCTTACAGAAAATCTAAATTTAGATAAAATAGCTGATATTGCTAATTATTCAAAATATCATTTACACAGAATGTTTACAAATATTGTAGGATGTACTATTCATCAATACATACAAAGAAGGAGACTTACTGAAGCAGCTAGACAACTTATATTTACAGATAAATATATTATAGACATAGCTATTACAGTAGGATATTCTACACATCAATCATTTACACTGGCATTTAGAAACTTATACAAAGAGTCTCCACAAGTATATAGAAATAAAGATGAATTTTATCCTATACAACAGAGATTTGTTTTAAATCTAAATCATCAAATCCAAAATGCAAAATGTATGTCTTATACAAGTATTAACTATAAACAAAGAAGAGATGAAATCAATTCTTATCTTAACTTTAACATTAATTGTGAGGTGAAAGTAGCATGAGTTTAGTACCACATGTAATTGAACAAACTGGTCAAGGGGAAAGGTCTTATGATATATATTCGAGATTATTAAAAGATAGAATTATATTTATAGGAGAAGAAATTAATGATGATATTGCAAGTCTAGTAGTAGCTCAATTACTGTTTTTAGAATCAGAGGACCCAGATTCAGATATAATTATATATATAAATAGTCCTGGAGGCTCTGTTACAGCAGGATTTGCTATATATGATACGATGCATTATGTAAAATGTGATGTATCAACTATTTGTATTGGTATGGCTGCAAGTATGAGTGCTTTTTTACTTGCAGGAGGGACAAATGGAAAAAGATGTGCTTTACCTAATGCAGAGATTATGATTCATCAGCCAATGGGTGGAGCTAAAGGTCAAGCAACTGATGTAAAAATAGCAGTAGATCATATGTTGAAAACAAAAGAAAAATTGGATGGAATTCTTTCTAAAAATACAGGGAAATCAATAGAAGATATTAGAATAGATACAGACAGAGATAATTTTATGACTGCACTAGAGGCTAAAGAATATGGGCTAATTGATTATATAATGAATAAAGAAGAGTAGAAAATTTATTTCAGAATCCAATCTACAATATATAGATAATAAAAAATAACCATGTTTAGATAAACTTGGTTATTTTTTATTTCAAAAAGAAAAGTTTCTTGGAATTATAACCATGTTTTTTAATCAACCAACAATAGACCAAAATGGTTTTGAATTTCTCCTTTTTCTCTTAATGTACTTATTTCTAGCCCATTTGACCTTACTGTAGCAAATACATCAATGCCACAAGCTTCCATTGATGGAGCTGTTTTGTTAGGAAAATTACAAGTAGTGGGGTTACACTTAGCACACATTGTACAAGGGCCACTTCCAAAAGCAATTACTTTATAATATCCATCTAAAAACATTTCTCTTGCAAGTTTGACAGCTAAAGGAGTAACAATACTCATTTCATGACATCTAAATAGAATAGCCTTGTCATAACAATCTATTATTGCTTGTGTTTGCTGATAGGTTGGAACATTAGGTGGACAACAATGGCTATGACCAAATGTGTTACAACCAAATTGACACTTGTAAATCGTCCATGCTGCTGTAAGAATAGTTTTAGGGTCTATTGAAATAGCGATATCAGCTCCATTAGATTTTAATACCTCGAAGTATCTTTCCATAATTTGCCTCCCATAAAAATTAGTTTGATTTTTTTATTATAAATGAATAAATAATGAATAAATTTAACGATTTCTTATATTTATGATAGCTCAAAAATATATATCAAACAAATCAAAGTATTAGAATTCTGAATTAAATAAAAATGAACTATAGATATGCTGGATAAATAAAGTTATATACTATTTTTTTGTCGTTAAAAGTTTATGAAATTTCAATAACAAATTGATGATAAATACCATATATTACTTATGTCTGTAATATATAGAAGACAAAGGAGTTGTACATTATGATTACAATAAGTTTGTGCATGATTGTTAAGAATGAAGAAGAAGTTATAGGAAGATGTTTAGAGTGTGTAAAAGATATTGTAGATGAAATTATAGTTGTAGATACTGGTTCTACAGATTCCACAAAAGAAATAGTCTCAAAATATACAGACAAAGTATTCGATTTTGAATGGATAGATGATTTCTCTGCTGCAAGAAATTTTTCATTTTCTAAAGCTTCTAAAGACTATATAATGTGGCTTGATGCAGATGACATAATTTTAGAAGATGATAGAAAAAATTTATTAAAAATTAAGGAAAACTTAGATACCTCTATTGATATTGTAATGGCAAAATACAATGTTTCTTTTGATGAAAATGGCAAACCAACTTTATCATATTATAGAGAACGATTATTTAAGAGAAGTTCTAATTACAGATGGGTTGACCCTATTCATGAAGTAATACCTCTTGTTGGAAAACTATTTTATTCTGACATTGCAATATCTCATAAAAAACTACACAGACAGGACCCTCTAAGAAATCTTAGAATATTTGAAAAAATGATTTCAGAAGGTAAAGTATTAGAGCCAAGACATCAATTTTATTACTCAAGAGAACTTTATTATAATGCGAGGTATGAGGAAGCAATAGCAGGTTTTACTAAGTTTTTAGACTCAACTAGAGGTTGGATTGAGGATTGTATCAGTGCTTGCAGAGATTTAGCCACATGTTATTACTTAATTAATGATGAAAAAAATGCCTTATATTCTTTATTTAGAAGTTTTGAATTTGATGAGCCAAGAGCAGAAGTTTGCTGTGATGTAGGAAAGCATATGTTTGATAGACAAAAATATAAAGAGTCTGCTTTTTGGTATAAGGTAGCATTAACAAGAGATAAAGATGACATTAATGGAGGATTTAAATCAAATGATTGTTATGGATATATACCATATATACAATTGAGTGTTTGTTATGACAGATTAGGAGAAGCAGATAAAGCTATTTATTATCATGAAAAAGCAAAAGAAATCAAACCTAATGATAGCGCTATTTTGCATAATGAAACCTATTTTAGTAAACTTAAAAAATAATTGATAAGTCACAATAATACTAATTTTGACATATTATATAAAGAGCTTAAAAGCTCAAATATATTAGGAGGTGCTTTTAATAATGAGTAGAAATAAATATTTTGGCCCATTTGATGACAATGATTGCGACAATAATAGCTATGATGATTGCAATGGTGGTCATGATAATTTTAATAGTTGTGATTGTCACCATGGATGTCCACCATCATGTGTAGGGCCAACCGGTCCGATGGGTCCAAGGGGTAGAACTGGAGCAACAGGTCCAACAGGTCCGACAGGTCCAAGAGGCCCAGGAGTAGGAGCAACAGGTCCAACAGGCCCAACAGGTCCAACAGGAAATACAGGAGCAACAGGGAATACAGGAGCAACAGGATTAAGAGGTCCAACAGGAGCAACAGGGTCACCAGGTCCAACAGGAGCAACAGGAGCAACAGGATTTGGAGTAACAGGTCCAACAGGAGTAACAGGAGCAACAGGAAATACAGGAGCAGATGGAGCAACAGGCCCAACAGGTCCAACAGGAGTAACAGGAGCAAATGGAATAACAGGTCCAACAGGAGCAACAGGAGCGACAGGATTTGGAATAACAGGTCCAACAGGTCCAACAGGAGCAACAGGAGCAAATGGAGCAGTTGGAGGAACAGGAGCAGCTGGAGCAACAGGAGCAACAGGAACACCTGGAGCAACAGGTCCAACGGGTCCAACAGGTCCAACAGGAGCAAACGGATTAGCAGGTCCAACAGGTCCAACAGGAGCAACAGGAACACCTGGGGCGACAGGAATAACAGGTCCAACAGGAGCAACAGGAGATACAGGAGCAGATGGAGTAACAGGTCCAACAGGAGCAACAGGAGCAACAGGATTTGGAATAACAGGTCCAACAGGTCCAACAGGAGCAACAGGAATAGGAGTAACAGGAGCAACAGGTCTAATTGGTCCAACAGGAGCAACGGGAAATACAGGAGTAACAGGTCCAACAGGAGCAACAGGAGCAACAGGAATAGGAATAACAGGCCCAACAGGAGCAACAGGGGCAACAGGAGAAGATGGAGTAACAGGGGCAACAGGAGCGACAGGGGCAACAGGAGCAGCTGGAGCAACAGGAATAACAGGAGCGACAGGAGCAACAGGAATAGGAATAACAGGTCCAACAGGTCCAACAGGCCCAACAGGAGTAGGAGTAACAGGAGCAACAGGTCTAATTGGTCCAACAGGGGCGACAGGGGCAACAGGAGCAACAGGCCCAACAGGAGCAACAGGAAATACAGGAGCAGCAGGTCTAATTGGTCCAACAGGAGCAACAGGAAATACAGGAGCAAATGGAGCAACAGGTCCAACAGGCCCAACAGGAGCAACAGGAAATACAGGAGCAGATGGATTAGTAGGTCCAACAGGAGCAACAGGAGCAACAGGAGTAGGGATAACAGGCCCAACAGGCCCAACAGGAGCAACAGGCGTAGGAATAACAGGAGCAACAGGGGCAACAGGAGCGACAGGTCCAACAGGGGCAGATGGATTAGTAGGTCCAACAGGAGCAACAGGAAATACAGGAGCAGATGGAGTAGCAGGCCCAACAGGAGCAACAGGAGCAACAGGAAACACAGGAGCAGATGGAGCAACAGGCCCAACAGGAGCAACAGGAAACACAGGAGCAGATGGATTAGTAGGTCCAACAGGAGCAACAGGGGCAACAGGAGTAAATGGAGCAACAGGAGCAACAGGTCCAACAGGAGCAACAGGAAATACAGGAGCAGATGGAGCGACAGGTCCAACAGGAGCAACAGGAAATACAGGAGCAGATGGATTAGTAGGTCCAACAGGAGCGACAGGAAATACAGGAGCAACAGGGGCAACAGGAAATACAGGAGTAACAGGAGCAACAGGAAATACAGGAATAGCAGGAGCTAGTGCAATAATACCTTTTGCATCAGGTATACCACTATCACTTACAACTATAGTTGGCGGATTAGTAGGTACACCAGGATTTGTTGGTTTTGGTAGTTCAGCTCCAGGTTTAAGTATAGTTGGTGGAGTAATAGACCTTACAAATGCAGCAGGTACATTGACTAACTTTGCATTCTCAATGCCAAGAGCTGGAACAATAACATCTATTTCAGCTTACTTTAGTACAACAGCAGCACTTTCACTTGTTGGTTCAACGATTACAATCACAGCAACACTTTATGAATCAACAGCACCAAATAACTCATTTACAGCTGTTCCAGGAGCAACAGTTACACTGGCTCCACCTCTTACAGGAATATTATCAGTTGGTTCAATTTCTAGTGGAATTACAACTGGATTAAATATAGCGGCAACAGCACAAACTCGATTCTTACTAGTATTTACTGCAACAGCTTCAGGACTTTCATTAGTTAATACCGTAGCAGGATATGCAAGTGCAGGAATTTCAATAAATTAGATTAGATAATTAAAAAAAGGCTTCTAGTATCTTATGGATATTAGAAGCTTTCTTAATATTAATTGATAAGCATAATGGAAAGTACTATTATATAATATAAAATAATAACATTAAACTTGAAAGATAAAATTGTCTAGGGGGGATATTATGAAAAATAAAATCGAAAGATTAATGAATAACTTTGTAAAAGATTATTGTAAATCAAATAATATAACTACAAAATGGCAAGAACTTTTATTTGCTTATGCATCTGCTGAAGATGATATGTTTCAGAAATTAAAAAGTGTTGTAGGAACATCTCATGCAATGCCAAAAGACTTTCTGAAAAATGGTAAAACTATAATTACATATTTTATACCTTTTGATGAAAGTGTAAATGATAGTAACATTGGGGGATTTGAATGTTCAGAAATTTGGGCAAAAGCATATATAGAAACTAATAGATTAATTTCAGATTTGAATAATTTTTTATGTGAAGAGCTAGAAAAGATAGGATTTAGTTCATATGCTATTCCTGGGTCATATAATTTTGATAACAACAAATTAGTTAGTGATTGGTCACAAAGACATATCGCATTCATAGCAGGTCTGGGAACCTTTGGATTAAATAATATGCTTATTACAGAAAAAGGGTGTTGTGGAAGGATAGGAAGTATAATCACAGGTTTAGAGTTAGAACCAACTAAAAGACCAGAACAAGAATACTGTTTATATAAACAAAATAACAGTTGCAAAAAGTGTGTAAGTAAATGTGTAAAAGGAGCCTTAAAAGAAGATGGGTTTGATAGAAATCAGTGTTATGAGATGTGCATGTTAAATGAAGCTAAGTATTCTTATATAGGTGGATGTGATATTTGTGGAAAATGTATAGTTGGAGTTCCTTGTTCAGTAATAAGTCCATCAAGATAAAGATTTAATATCGATTAAAGATTCTGATTATATGTGTAATGAGTCGTAAAGATAGAAAAAATATAAAATATAAATAAAGAATTTGTAATGATTGACAACCATTTATGCTATTGATAGACTTGTATGTATCGTTGTGACATGTAAGGAGGGGTGAGAATTTATGTTTGATTTAATCTTTATTTTTGCATAGCAAGGGCTATTGCAAATATAAAATTTAATATATAAATAGCCCTTTGCTATTCCTAATAAAAAATTAATATTTAATAGGAGAGCAAAAATGAGCTATAAAAAAGCAATACATATATTACCAGAGGAATTACTCAAATTGATACAAGAATATGTAGATGGAGAATATATATATATTCCTAGAAAATATAATAATAAAAAAGAATGGGGAAGTAATACATCTACTCGTGAGGAGTTATCAATTAGAAATATGCAAATTTACGAAGATTATCAAGTTGGATATGATTTGAAATATTTATCAGAAAAATATTATCTATCTTTGAAAAGCATTCAAAGAATTGTATTACAAGAGAAAAAGAAAAGATAGTTAAGAGTGAGTCAGTGTAATTTTATAATTATACTGACTCATTTTCTTTTGGTAAAAGTGTTTGAGGTATAGTTTCTTTTAGGTGGATGTTATAATTTAATTAATTTCAATAACTTATACAATTAGGTAACAAAGTTAGTTGTAAAGTACTTAATAAGAAGTAATAGTCTTTTGTATAAGCGAAATTAAAATTTATTAAAATTAGGAGGTCTTGTTTTGAGAAAAATACTTGATTATATTCCACCTTTTCATAACTTTCTATTAGATTAGTAATATTAATAGAAAGGAAATTTTGTTTATGCAAGAAATACTTTGGGAAGTAGAGTATACTTCCCAGCTACCTGTAATTAGGTATTGTAAAAAATGTGGAAAAAAGACTGAATATATTTGTTCAGATTTATTTAGAGTTAATGCTCAACATAAATATTTAGATATATGGTTAATATATAAGTGTTCAAATTGTGATTCAACATGGAACTCAACTATATATTCTCGTGTTAATCCAAAAAGTTTGAATCCAGAAATACTAGAACAATTCCATACAAATGATAATAATCTTGTTAAGCAATATGCTATGAATGTAGAACTTTTACATAGAAATGGAGCAGAAGTTGGTATTCCAGAATATAAAATAGTAGGTCAAGAGATTAATATTAATGAATTTACACAAATTAGAGTTGTAAGTAAGTATCCGTCTCAACTAAAGGTATCAACCTTATTACGTGAAAAACTAGGTCTATCCAGAAAGAAATTTGATGAAATGTTAGACTGTGGGATTATTAAAAGTATATCTGGAGTTGATTTAAAGAAAAGTAAATTAAATTATGAAATTATGTTAGAGATAGGTGAGGAGAAGCAGAAGTCTTCAAATTAGCTATAATAACTAACTTAATATATTTTCTATAACTAAATCAGTTTAAAAAATAGTGGCTATTAAAAATGAATAGCCACTATTTTTTATATAACTATTATCTCTCTAAATTTTTTAATATCTCATAGTAGTGTGCTATAGCCAATGTATTTGAGTTGTTTTTTTGACTCCATTTCATATTATATTCAGCATAAATCTATAAAAAATTTTATTATGATATTATTGATATTTATGTTTGCTTTATTTTATTCAGGATAGCATCTATAGCTGTATCAGGAACAACTGCCAAATCTTCTGCATTAAAATAATAGATTATATTAGAATCAAATAATATATTTGAATTTGGAGGAAACTCATCATCTCCAAACCAAAGTATAAATATCATAGAAGTATTACCTATATATGTAAACTTGTAGGCTAAATCACCCATGTCTACTTTCTCAGCTCCCATATTTTCCATAACTAACTTATATTTTTCTATTTGAGATGTAAAAACTTCTGAAAGCCTAGCTAGAGTTCTGTTTAAAAAGTTCGGATAGTAAACATTGCCACCAGGTATTTCTTTAAAAGTTACATATTTATTAGTTCTAGGAATACCCTTAGCATTAATTAAGTATCTAATTATCAAAATTTTAAGTTCAAAGTTTTTACAGATACTACCATTATTATTCCAAACTTCTCCACTTGGATAATCTATGATATATCGTTTACCAAAAAAATTTAGTGTGAATCTGTTCAAATCACTGTTGAAAGATATATTACTTAAATTGCTAATTGTATGAGGGTCTAATTCTTTAAATTTTTCTCGAGCATAGTTAAATGGAACATTATAATTACTTTTTGTTAACTTTTCATCCATAATTTTTTCCTCCAATTTAAATAATTAAAGATGTGTTTAGAAGAAGTTCTCTTATTATTGATTTTATTACATATTTAAAATATTACAATAATAAGTTATTAAATAAATTTTGCTATTTAAGTAAATACATATAAAATAAATACAAAGTACTTGAAATGTAAAGTTTTTGTATCTAAAATATTTTATTTGTAAAATATTAAGTAGTTATTGTAAGCTATAATATGGGAGTATAATAGTAGATGTAAATTTGCAAAGAGATTTATTAAAAGTACGGATTAAAATGTTATTAAACATATAAATGGAGGAGTTAGTATGTCTAAGATATTAGTAATAGATGATGAGCTAGATATGTTAAAGCTGATTGAAAATGTATTAAAAAGAGATGGTCATGAAGTGAAGGTAATTAATGATGTAGAGAATGCTATGGATATAAATTTTAACTCTTTTAATCTAATAATATTAGATGTAATGATGCCTAAAATTGATGGTTTTGAAGTATGTAAAGCTATAAGGAATAAGGTTGATTGTCCAATACTGTTTTTGACAGCTAAAAATATGGAAAGTGATATTATGTATGGTCTTGGTATAGGAGCAGACGATTATATAACAAAACCATTTGGTGTAGGAGAGTTAAGGGCTAGAATAACTGCTCATCTAAGAAGAGAAAATAGAGAGAAAAAAAATTTATTAACTATATCAAATGTTCAATTTAACTTTTTAGGTAAAGAAGTCTCAGTTGATGGCAAAAAAATTAATTTTACTAAGAGTGAGTATTTAATATGTGAATTTTTAGCTAAAAATAAGGGGCAAGTATTTTCAAAAGAAAGAATATATGAGTCAGTATATGGCTTTGATGGAGAAAGTGATATAAGTGCTATTACAGAACATATAAAAAATATACGAAGCAAATTAAAACAATGTGATGTTTATACTATAGAAACTGTATGGGGTATAGGATATAAATGGGTGTAATAAATAGAAGTGTAATTTAGTGAAAATATTATATATATCTACAAAATGTTTGTAAAATATTAATCTATATATTAAAATTTAATTTATAGATTAATATTTTTTGTGAATGACAAAATTGTAAGGTATTTTGTTATAAAATATTAATATTCGTAGTGTATACTAATAATAAGGTATTTGGTATTAAATCTTGAGAAAAGGATGGTTATCTCTAATGGATAAACTAAAGAATATTAGAAAGAGTTTACTACAGTATACATTTTTATTTTTACTAATAGGTATAACGATTTATCTAGTGTTTAAAACATTAGACATTAAAATGTTATCAAATGTTATAGTTATGGTAGATAAGAAATTTTTATTCATAGGTGCTTTGGCAATAATGTCTCATATAATGCTTGAAGGAGTAGTAATGAAGATAATTATAGAAAGTACTCACAAAGTTAATATTAGATTTATTGGTTTTAAGTTGGCCATTATGGGATTCTATTATAATTTAATAACTCCTTTTGCTTCAGGAAGTCAACCAGTGCAGATATATGTACTTAAAAAATGTAAAATGCCACTTAGTAAGGCAAGTGCAGTTATTACCAATAAGTCTATTATTTTTCAAATAGTAGTTACTTTTTATTGTACAATACTTGTGCTAATGAATTTTTCTATGTTAGAAAAACAGATGAAAATGATTATGCCTTTAGTTTTTTTAGGGATAGCTATTAACTCATTTGTCCTAATTATGATAATATTAGTTATTTTAAATCCTGAAAAAATAAAATATTTTATGAGAGTTTCTATCAAACATATATCAAAGATTAAATTTTTAAAATTTTTAGATAATAAGATTGACTCTATAGAAAGTTTTATAGATGATTATAGTAAAGCGATAAGTTTTTTTGCCAAGAATAAAAAAGTATTAATTTCAACTATAATAGTAACTTTTATTCAATTAAGTGCTTACTTTAGTGTTTCATTTTGGATATACAAAGCATTTAATTTACAAGGTTACAGTTACGTCTATATATTAACACTACAAGCATTTTTATATATGGCGATATCACCAATACCAACACCTGGGAATGTAGGAGCTAATGAATTGGCATTTTTCACTATATTCAAATCAGTATTCCCTCAATCTTTGATGGGATATGCAGTATTTTTATATGGTGGGTTTATGTACTACTTGATTCTTATTGGAAGTGGAATATTTACTGTAATCACTCACTACAGAATGAAAAATAGGATTGGAAGAAATGTAGTTTTAAGTGAAAATTAAATAGATTTAAATAAGCGTATATTAAAAAATATGTCATAAGAGCTAGAATATTTTAATTAGATAGTTGAAATATAAAGATTATTATGACATATTTTTTTTAAAAATATAAAAGGAATTGTGAGAAAATTGTTGAATTTAATAGATAGTATTGCAAAATATTTGTAATTTTGCATATTATAAAAACATTTCATTATCTTTAAGGTAAATTTTACTTATCAGGGGATAAATCTAAGGGGGGAAATGTATGGAGAAAAAAATTTTAACAGTTTGTCCATACTGTGGAGCTGGATGCCAACTATATCTAGTGGTAAAAGACAATAAGATATTAAGAGCTGAGCCAGCCAATGGTAGAACAAATCAAGAAAGTTTGTGCTTAAAAGGTCGTTATGGATGGGATTTTCTAAATGACCCTAAAATTTTAACACCTAGGCTAAAAAAGCCAATGATAAGAAAACAAGGTGTATTAGAAGAGGTTGAATGGGATGAAGCTATAAGTTACACAGCTTCAAGATTAAATGAAATTAAAGAAAAATATGGCCCTGATTCTATTATGGGAACAGGTTCCGCAAGAGGACCTGGTAATGAAGCAAACTATATAATGCAAAAATTTATGAGAGCTGCAGTAGGAACTAATAATGTTGACCATTGCGCTCGTGTCTGACATGCACCATCTGTAGCCGGTCTGGCTTACTCATTAGGTAGTGGTGCAATGTCAAATTCTATACCAGAGATAGAAAATGCAGATGTCTTATTTATATTTGGATATAATGGAGCAGATTCACATCCAATAGTAGCAAATAGAATAGTAAAAGCTAAAAAAAATGGAGCTAAACTAATTGTTACTGACCCTAGACTAACTGAATCTGCAAGAATTGCGGATATACATCTACCTATAAAAGGTGGAACAAACATGGTTTTAGTAAATGCTTTTGGAAATGTCTTGATAGAAGAAGGTCTTTATAATAAAGATTTTGTTCAAAATCATACACAAGGTTTTGATGAATATAAAGAAATTGTTAAACCATATACAGCTAAATATGCTGAAAAGATTACAGGAATTCCAGAAGAGCTTATAAGAAAAGCTATGAGGGAATATGCAAAAGGTAAGAAAGCTATGATACTTTATGGAATGGGTGTCTGTCAATTTGGACAAGCTGTTGATGTAGTTAAAGGACTTGCATCAATTGCTTTACTTACAGGTAACTTTGGTAGAGAAAGCGTTGGAATAGGACCTGTACGTGGACAAAATAATGTTCAAGGGGCTTGTGATATGGGAGCTCTTCCTAATGTATATCCAGGGTATCAAAATGTAACTGATGATAAGATAAGAGAAAAGTTTGAAAACGCTTGGGGAGTAAAGTTATCTCCTAATAATGGTTATAGTTTAACTCAAGTTCCAAATTTAGTACTAAAAGAGAAAAAGCTTAAGGCTTATTATATATTTGGAGAAGACCCAGTACAAAGTGACCCAGATGCATCAGAAGTTAGAGAAGCACTAGATGAGTTGGAGTTTGTAGTTGTTCAAGATATATTTATGAATAAAACAGCGCTTCATGCTGATGTTATACTTCCAGCTACTTCTTGGGGAGAACATGAAGGAGTATATACATGTGCAGATAGAGGATTCCAGTTGATGAGAAAGGCTATAGAGCCACAAGGAGATGTAAAACCAGATTGGCAAATTATAAGCGAAATTTCTACAGCAATGGGATACCCTATGAACTATAAAAACACTAAAGAAATATGGGATGAACTTAGACAATTATGTCCAAGCTTCTTAGGTGCCACTTATGAAAAAATAGAAGCTCAAGGGAGTGTTCAGTGGCCTTGTAAGAGTGAAAGTGTAGAAGATAAAGGAACTATGTATTTATATGAAGGTCAGAAGTTTTCTACTCCTAATGGAAAAGGTAATTTATTTGCTGCTGAGTGGAGACCTCCTATGGAAGTTGAAGATGATGAGTATCCATTTAGTTTATGTACTGTAAGAGAAGTTGGGCATTATTCAGTAAGAACTATGACTGGTAACTGTAGAACTCTTAGTTCATTAGAAGATGAACCAGGTCGTGTTCAAATAAATTGTAATGATGCCGAGAAACTAGGGATTGAAGATGATGAACTAGTTAGAATCAGTTCAAGAAGAGGAAGTGTAATAACAAGAGCAACAGTTACTGATAGAGTTAAGGAAGGTGCAACGTATATGACTTATCAGTGGTGGGTTGGAGCTTGTAATGAACTTACAATAGCAAACTTGGACCCTATATCTAAAACACCAGAATATAAATATTGCGCTGTTAAACTGGAGAAACTTGAAGACCAAGAATTAGCAGAAAAATGTGTGAAAGAAGAGTATCAAAATCTTAAAGATAAAATGACTGCTACAAATATTTAGTAGTTAATTGTAATAAAGATTTATAAAAAGCGGAAAGGCTAATATTTTATGAATAATATATACTCAAAAACTAAATTACAAGAAAACAGCAAAGATGAAGTTTTTGAAAACAGTTATAGTCTAGTGGATTATAAATATTTAAATTCTTTTAATGTAGAAATAAACAAAGTAAATGAATATGAACTATCAACAGACAATGAAGAAATAATTGCAGAATATCCGCTTAGTTTTATTTTGAATGATAAATATGTAAATACATTTTTATGTACGCCATATAATTTAGAAGAACTTGTAGTTGGTTTTTTGAAAACAAAGGGATATATAGAAAACAAAAGAAGTTTATTGAGCTTGGAGATAAATGAGAAGGAACGTTTTGCAAAAGTAAATATTCAAAATAAACAGGAAAGCAAAGATGAGCAAATTATATTTTTGAATTCACTAGACTATATAAAATGTACTCCTGTAGAGAGTGATATAAAAATAAATTATGATACAGTTTATAGCATAATGGATAGAAATTTAAATTCGTCATACTTATTCAAAAACACAGGTGGAGTGCACAGTGTGTCCATATTTAATTACAATAAAAATATAGTAACCTGTGAAGATGTGGCTAGACATAATGCAATGGACAAGGCAATTGGATTTTGTGTCTTAAATGAGATATCCTTGAAAGATAAAATTATAGCAGTAAGTGGAAGAATATCATTAGAGATGATATTGAAAGCGGCTATGACCCAAATTCCTATTGTAGTATCAAAATCAGCACCAACTAATTTATCAATAGAGCTTTCTAAAAAATTAAATATAACTCTTATTGGGTTTGTGAGAGGAAGACGAATGAATATTTATGCAAACCCACAGAGAGTTATCAAAAAGTGAGACTGAGTATATGTGTGCTAAAAAAGAAGAACAAAAATATTCAAAGTGTGAAATCTGTGGAGTATTAATTGATGACACTGATAAAGTATATGAAAACACATACAATTTGTGTAAAAAATGTAAGCGAAATATAAGTACTGAGAAAATCTTAAAATATATAAATATATATAATGAAAAATAACTAGGGATTTAGAAATATACAAATTGAAAGGTGGGATAATATGAAAAATAAAATAGGCTCTTTTGTAATAGCAGACCCAAACAAATGTACAGGTTGTAGAGCTTGTGAAGTAGCTTGTTTTACAATGCATAATCAACATAACAATGTAGGTTATACAGTTGGAACGGTTGATATACCTGTTATACCTAGACTTTATTTGGTAAAAGGTGATACTTTCTGTATGCCGATACAATGTAGACACTGTGAAGATGCTCCTTGTCTAAACTCATGTCCACAAAAAGCTATAATCAAAGAAAATAACATTATGTCTGTAAATGAAGAAAAATGTATAGGATGTAAAACTTGTCTGCTAGCATGTCCTTTTGGAGCTATAGATTTACTTCCACAATATGAAGATGGTAAAGAAGTAGAACAAGTAATTTTAGAAGAAAATAAAAAAATAGCTTATAAATGTGACTTATGTAAAGACAATGAAAAGATAGCTTGTGTAAGTGCATGTCCTCAGGAAGCTTTAAAACTTGTTACTCCAATAGATGACAAAAAGGCTAAGAATATACAGGCTGCACTTAGCTTATTGTTAACAAATAAATAAAGGATACAGGGGTAGGTGACGTTTATGATAATAAATATAGATAAAGATTTATGTACTGGATGTAGAGAATGTTCCAAAGTCTGTCCAGTAAATGCTATTGAAGGTGAAGAGGGAAAACCACAAGAAATAAATTTAGATAGATGTGTTATGTGTGGTCAATGTGTTCAAACTTGTAAATCATATGCCTCAGTCATAGATGAAGGATTCGAATTTTTGCAAAGTAAAAAAGAAGAAAGAGATATACCAGAATCTATAAATGAACCTATATTTGCAGCATATAATGTATGTGATGTAGATAAGGTTAAAAAGGCTTTAAATGACCCAAATGTATTTACTATGGTTCAATGTGCACCTGCAGTTAGAGTAGCTTTAGGTGAAGATTTTGGATATTATCTAGGATACCTAGGTGCTGGCAAAATGGCAGCAGCACTTAGAGCTTTAAATTTTGATAGAGTATATGATACTAACTTTGCAGCAGATTTGACTATTATGGAAGAAGGTAGCGAGTTGATTAAAAGGGTGACAGAAGGTGGAACTCTTCCAATGTTTACATCTTGTTGTCCAGCATGGGTAAAGTTTATGGAAAAAAATTATCCTAAATTAACTAATCATTTATCTTCTTGTAAATCACCTCAACAGATGGGTGGTGCAATATTTAAAACTTATGGTGCAGAAATAAATAATATAGATGCATCAAAAATATTTAGTGTTTCTATAATGCCATGTACATGTAAAAAATATGAATGTGATAGAGAAGAAATGGATTCTAGTGGATATAGAGATGTAGATGTAGTGTTAACTACAAGAGAATTAGCTTATCTAATAAAAGATATGGGAATTGATTTCAAAAACTTAAGAGAAGAAAAGTTTGATAGTCCTTTAGGTAGCTATAGTGGAGCTGGAACTATATTTGGTGTTACTGGTGGAGTTATGGAAGCGGCTATAAGAACTGGTTATGAGCTTATAACTGGAGAAAGTATTCCTAATGTAGAAGTAAAACAAGTAAGAGGAGAGAATGGTTTTAGAAAGTCAACTATTAAGATAGGAGATTTAGATCTAAGAGTTGGAGTAGTGAGTGGACTAAAAAATGTAATACCAGTACTTGAAGATTTAGAAAAAGGAAAATTAGATGTAGATTTTATTGAAGTTATGACTTGTCCTGTTGGATGTGTAAGTGGCGGAGGTCAACCAAAAATTTTACTAGAAGAATATAAAGAATTAGCCTATGAAAATAGAACAAAGGCAACATATGTGCATGATGAGCATTTGGCAGTTAGAAAATCTCATGAGAACCCTGAGATTAAAAAATTGTATGATGAATATCTAGTAGAACCATTAGGAGAAAAATCTCATCATTTATTACACACTACATATTGTATAGGAAAGGAAGTGGCTAAGTAATGAACTATTTTGTTATAGCGGACCCTGATAAGTGTATAGGATGTAGAACTTGTATGATAGGATGTGTAGTTGCACATTCAGATGAGGATATTTTTTACAAAAACCCAGATGAGATAAATTTTAACCCAAAACTTTCTGTTATAAAGACAAAGGAAGTTAGTGCCCCAATACAATGTAGACATTGTGAAGATGCTCCTTGTGCAAAGGCATGTCCAAATGGTGGTATAGTTAGGATAGGGAACACAATAAAAATAAATGAAGAAAATTGTATAGGATGTAAGACTTGTATGTTAGCATGTCCTATAGGTGCAATAGATATAGTTACATTAAAAGACATAGACGAAGGAAAGCTTTGTTTTAGAGAAAGAATGACAGCAAATAAATGTGATTTTTGTATAGAATCTCCAGAAGGACCTGCATGTGTAAATGTCTGTCCAACTAAAGCATTTACTATAGTTAAGGATGAGGATATAGATAGCAAAGTTAAAAACAAAAGAAAGTTAGCTATATTGTAATATATAAAAAGATGGAGCTCTCTTTATTATTAAGAGTTCCATCTTTTTAATTATTGTTTATATATTAAAAAATCAATTATTGCATTAGTTTATCGAGCCTTTCTCTATTCATTTTTTTCATTCCTATAGAAGTTATAATAAGTAAAGTATAAGCAATTATAACTGATAAAATTATGATGTACCAAGAAAATCTATAACCAAAGTTATCAACTAGTAATCCAAATAATGTCGAACCTAATGCAAAGCCTACTGCAAAAATTAATTGTACGATTCCATATATACTACCAAACTCTTTTTGGCCAAAGAAAGTACCTGTTAAATAAGCGGGTCCAATCATATAAGCAAATACAGAAAGCCCTTTTAAGGTAGCAAACACAAATGCAAAAGTAGAAGATTTATCTACAAGTAGTAGTGATAAAGTAGCTACAAGGACTAATATGAAAGCTACAATAAGTGGCTTTACTTGACCAAATTTATCAAACAGTAATCCTCCAAATATATTACCAATGAGAGCGAATAAAGCAAAAACGGAGCCTACTGTTCCTACTAAAATTGGATTTAGATAATTTCTAAGGTAAGTTGGATATTGTACAGATAATGATGAAACATATATACCTACAAATATAAATCCAATTGCCATAATCCAAAAATATTTAATTTTTTTAGCTTCTTTCAACGTATAACCCCATACTGAAGAAGAAATTGCATCGGATGAGTTCTCTTTTTTTCCTTTAGACCTTACTATTTCACTGGCATCCTTAGGCATTCTAAGTATGAATAATATTATAGGTATACCAATTATCAATGCTGCAATCCCAAATATTAGATAAGAGCGACTATATCCTTGAGATGCTAATAAACGAACTACAAGTGGTTGTAGAAATATACTACCAATAGAACCACCAGCAAAAGCAAATCCTAGAGCCTTTCCTTTACTTTCTTCATCAAACCAAGCACTTATTAAAACAGGTATACCTATAGCAGATATAATTGTAGCACCAACTTGCACAATACATGATAAAGTATAAAATTGCCATAGCTTAGTACATATAGAAAAAGTAGCAAAAGCAATACTAGAAATTATACAGCCTAATAAATAGAGTGTCTTAAGATTGACTTTAGAAAACAATTTACCAATAAAAGGTGATACAATTGCTGAAGCAATCGTACCAATGGTGAATATTAGAGAAAAAGATGCCAAACTAAAGCCTTCCCCTTCAACAACATAACTTATAAACTGAGGTTGTATAGTAGCTACGAGATTAAATGGAATAGCCTGTATCAACATACAACCAAGTACTATAACCCAAGCGTTTGAAAAGTTTTTAATGCTAAATTTATTATTTAGTGTATTCATTGTATCTCTCCTTTAGATTAGGATTTGTAAATATTAATCTAATTATTCCAGTTTTACAGATTAGTTTTGGATAGTGTAGCTATTTAAATGTAATTTTGGGTATTAATATAAAAATTCTCTATTAAAAATTGATTATTTTAAACGGATGAGGTAAATTAACATATATAGATAGATAAATGAAAGGATGGATGAAATGTCATTTGAAAAAATAAATAATAATAATCTAGATAAAATACACAATAGAAAGTGTATCATGTTTGTAAATTTTAATAAAAAAGAATTATCACTAATTAAAAATGTTAGTAATTTTGCTGGAATAAGAGACCACATTATCTTAAGCGATAAAAATGGGGATGACATAATTAGAGATATTTTGGATGGAAATACATCAAATAAATGTGAAAATGGAATTAAGAGTAAGTCTGTGATATTTAATAACATTCCAAGTACACAAGTGAATGCATTTTTGGAAGGATTAAAAAAAGTGAGGATAAATAAGCCTTTTACAGCTATGGTAACTGAAACATCTATTGATTGGACATTAAATAATTTAATAGAAAATTTAGTTCAAGAACGTAATGCAATGGTCTTAGGAAAAACAATTGAGCATAAATAAATTTGAGACATCTTCTAGTGAGTTTAACTAATATACATTAAGTATCATATTGTACTGTAGGATATAAAAGTTTTAATGTGAGTAGATGGAGGAGATTAAGATGAAAGTTTTATTTACAATAAATTATGGAAAAGAGAAGTTCGAGAAAATAAGTGAATTAGGATATGATGTTATACACTACTCTGAAGATAGTATTGAAAATAATGAAGATGTAAATACTGCAGATGTACTAGTTACATATAATCCATTTAGCAGACTAGATATTTCTAAAATGAAAGATTTAAAGTATATACAGACAACTAGTGTAGGTATAGACCAACTTCCAAAAGAAGAAGTATTAAAGAGAGATATTAAAATAGCAAATAATAGAGGTGGATATAGTATACCTATTGGTGAAAGCATAGTTATGTATATTTTAGAAATCTATAAAAATAGTGCAAAGTTTTTTAAACAGCAACAAAACAAAGAATGGAAGATGGATTTTTCTGTATCAGAATTATATGGGCAAAGAGTTGGATTTCTCGGAACAGGTACTATATCATCAGAAGCAGCTAAAAGATTGAAGGCTTTTGGCTTAGAAATATGGGGAGTAAACACTGATGGAAGTAGTAAAAAATACTTTGATAAATGTTTTGCTACTGATGATATGAATGTTGTATTTGAAGAATGTGACATAGTTGTAGTAGCAATGCCTTCTACAAAAAGTACAGATGGAATAGTAAACAAAGACATGTTTAAACTTATGAAAGAGGGTTCTGTATTTATTAATGTTGGCAGAGGAAATACAGTTAATCAGAAAGATTTAGAAGAATGCGTAGAAAAATTTAGAGGAGTAGCATTAGATGTATTTGAAAGTGAACCTTTAAGCCAAGAGAATAAGTTATGGGAGTGCGAAAATGTCATAGTAACTCCTCATAATTCTTGGGTATCTGATAAGAATAAGGAAAGAACATTTAATATGGTTTATAATAATTTGAAACACTATATAATGGAGAATAAACCTATAGATAATGTTGTAGATATATCAAGAGGTTATTAAACATAAAAAATTTAATGAAAATAAAAGGGGTTGTCTTAAAATTGATTTTTTCTAATCAAATTTTAAGTCTAACTCCTTTTTTAATTTAGTAAATCACAACTACTTTATGTTCTATGGCAACTCAACATAGAATACTTAGTATTTTGAGAATGAAACTTATGCAATTGAAAAACAAAGAGACACAATAATTATACTTTCTAACAATATCTACAGAATTGAGGAAGAGTTCCTACATTATGTGTAGATTTTTGGATAAGCACTTTTTTGTAATAAATTTAAAGTCAAAAAAGTGATATACTAAAAAATGTATAAATAGGAAATAATCAATTATAAGGAAATCTTAAAATAATTTAATTTAAAAAATATAAAGAGGTGTAAAAGTGAGCGTTAAAGATGAGATTAATAAACTTATAGAAAAAATAAACTACCATAATGAAAGGTATTATAATCAGGATAGCCCAGAAATATCAGACTATGAATATGATAAATTAATGAAAGAATTAATTTTTTTAGAAGAAGAAAATCCCGAACTAAAGAGAATTGATTCTCCAACAAATAGGGTAGGAGGTAAGCCATTAGACAAATTCAATCAAATTGTTCATAAAGCTCCTATGTTAAGTCTATCGAATGCTTTTTCAGAACAGGACTTAAAAGATTTTGACAAGAGGGTTCAAGAATATGTAGGAGACAATGTTGAATATGTTGTTGAGTTTAAAATAGATGGTCTTTCTGTAGGTCTTACTTATAATAATGGAGAGTTCGAAAAAGGTGCAACTAGAGGAGATGGGATTGTAGGAGAAGATATCTCTCACAATTTGATGACAGTAAAAAGTATACCTCTTAAAATAAATGACAAAAAAGAACTAATAGTTAGAGGAGAAGTATATATCTCGAAAGATAATTTTAGAAAAGTAAATGAACAACAAGAAGAACAAGAACAGCCTTTATTTGCGAATCCAAGAAACCTTGCAGCAGGCTCATTAAGACAATTAGACCCAAAATTAACTGCCAAAAGACCTTTAGATATATTTATATTTAATATGGAAAATATAGAAGAATATGATTTAAAAAGTCACAGTGAATCCCTAGAGTATTTAGAAGAATTAGGATTCTCAGTAAGCCAAAGTTATAAAGTTTGTAAAAATATCGATGAAGTTATTGAACATATTGAATACTGGACGGAGAATAGAGGTAATTTGGAATATGAGATAGATGGTATGGTAATAAAAGTAAACAATATAAAACAGAGGGAAGAAATGGGATATACAGCAAAAAGCCCTAGATGGGCAATTGCATATAAGTTTCCAGCAGAAAAGAAAAAAACTAAAATAATAGATATAATAGTAGAAGTTGGTAGAACAGGTACAATAACACCTTCAGCAATACTTGAACCAGTCAGACTTGCAGGTACTACTGTAAGTAGAGCTACACTTCATAATGAAGATTATATAAGAGAAAAAGATATAAAGATAAATGACACAGTATTAGTTCAAAAAGCAGGCGATATAATACCTCAAGTTTTAGAAGTTATAACAGAAGAACGTACTGGAGATGAAATAGATTTTAAGATGCCAGAAAAATGCCCTGTATGTTCAGAACCAACAGTAAGATTAGAAGGGGAGGCTGCTATAAAGTGTATAAATATGTCTTGTCCAGCTCAAATAAGAAGGGGAATTATACACTTTGTATCAAGAGATGCAATGAATATAGATGGTCTAGGAGAATCTATAATTACATTATTGCTAAATGAAAAAATAATCCAAGATGTATCTGATTTATACTATATAAAAAAGGAAGATGTAGTCGACCTAGAGAGAATGGGTGAAAAGTCTGCTGATAATTTAATAAATTCAATTGAAAAGTCAAAAGAAAATGATTTATGGAGACTTATAAATGGATTAGGTATCAAATTTATAGGAGTTAAAGCAGCTAAAATACTTGCATCTAACTTTAAGGATTTAGATGATGTAATTTCTTCAACAAGTGAGCAACTGGAAGAATTAGAGGAATTCGGAAGTATAATGGCAAACAGCGTTGTAGAGTTTTTTAAGGAAGACAAAAATATAAATGTTATAAACAAGTTGAAAAGTGTAGGAGTAAACACAAAATCATTGGATAATACAGGCGAAAATGTAGAAAAGATATTTGAAGGAATGAAAATAGTATTGACTGGTACACTTCCTACATTAAAAAGAAATGATGCAAAAGATATGATAGAAAAAAGAGGTGGAAAAGCTACATCTAGTGTAAGTAAATCGACAACATTTGTTTTGGCAGGGGAGGAAGCTGGCTCTAAACTTACTAAAGCAAATGATTTAGGAATTAAAGTTATAGATGAAGATAGTTTTTTAGAATTATTGAATTTATCATCGAAAGATGAAGTAAAAGCTATATTAGAGGGCTAAAAAGTCGTTTAATTTACTAGAAAACTACTATAATTAATGATAGAATAGTTCAGTAAGCTAATGAGATTATAAAAAAACAATATAATATTTGATTAAATTAAAAATTATAAAAAATAACTTTATAAAATATAAAAAATATAAGAAAGGATATTAAAAATGACCAGAAGTTATGATAGAAGTAATGACCAGATAAGACCTGTAAAGATAAGCAGAAATTATACAAAGTATGCAGAAGGCTCTGTTCTTATAGAAATGGGAGAGACAAAGATTATATGTACTGCATCAGTAGAAGAGAAAGTACCTCCTTTTTTGAGAAATAGTGGTACTGGATGGATAAATGCTGAATATTCTATGTTACCAAGAGCAACACAACAAAGAAAGATAAGGGATGCATCTAGGGGGAAAATCGACGGAAGAACACAAGAGATACAGAGATTGATAGGAAGAGCAATAAGGTCTGTTGTAGATTTGAATAAATTAGGTGAAAGAACTATTTGGGTAGATTGCGATGTTATACAAGCTGATGGAGGAACTAGAACAGCGTCTATAACAGGAGCCTTTGTGGCAGTTGCAGAAGCAATATATAAATTGTATAAAGCAAAGACAATAAAAGAAATGCCAATAACAAATTTTGTATCTGCAATTAGTGTTGGAATAGTAAATGAAACACATATGTTGGATTTATGTTATGAAGAAGATTCTAAAGCACAGGTAGATATGAATATAATAATGACTGATAAGTGTGAGTTTGTAGAAGTACAGGGGACTGGAGAAGAGAAACCTTTTTCGAGAAAAGATTTAAATTTATTGTTAGAGTTAGGAGAAAAAGGGAATAAAGAATTAATAAGGTTTCAAAGAGAAGCTTTAGGTGAAATAGCAGATGAGATATTAGGTATGGAGTATGGTAATGAAGTAGTAATTGCTACTAATAATGCTCATAAGTTAGAAGAAATAGGTGAAATCTTAAAAGACTTTGAATATACAGTGTATTCTTTAAAAGATGTTGACCTAGCAGGTATAGAAATAGTTGAGGATGGAAAAACATTTGAGCATAATGCATTAATAAAAGCTAGAACAATAGCTAAAAAAACTAAACTTATAGCAATATCAGACGATTCAGGTTTAGAAGTAGATGCTTTAGGCAAAAAACCTGGTGTTTATTCAGCTAGATATGCAGGAGAACATGCAACAGATGAAGAAAATAGAGAAAAGCTATTAAAATCTATGCAAAATATACCAATTAGTAAAAGAAATGCAAGATTCGTCTCTGCAATAGCAGTAGTTTTCCCAGATGGAAAAGAGTTTGTAGTAAGAGGAATCTGTGAAGGAACAATAGGTTTTGAAGAAAAGGGTAAAAATGGCTTTGGATATGATAGCTTATTTATAGTAAAAGGATATAATAAAACCTTTGGTGAGATACCTAGTGTTATAAAAAATTCAATCAGCCACAGAGCAAATGCACTAAAACTTATGAAACAAGAGTTTATAAAAAGGGTAGTGAAGTAATGAAGATAGGTATAGTAAGTGACACACATATGATGATTAAAAATATGGAAAAAGCAATACCATATTTGAAAGAATGTGACCTAATAATTCATGCAGGAGACAATTTTACAGACTCAAGATATATTTACAGCATGACTAATGTGGGAATCATTGCAGTTAAAGGTAATTGTGACTTTGATGCTGTTGAGGAAGAAGTTGTCTTTGAAGTAGCAAATAAAACTATATTTTTATGCCATGGAGATAAGTATGGTGTAAAATACGGAACACAGATGTTAGAAAACAAGGCAAGTGAAGTTGGAGCTGATATAGTTATATTTGGTCATACCCATACTCCGTTTAGAGAAATTAAAGATAATGTGCTTTACATAAATCCTGGAAGTACTTCACTTCCAAGAGGAGTATCGTATAAAAGTTTTGTTATTATGGACATAGAAGATGATGACATAAATATTGAAGAAATACGTATATAAGGGTGTATTTATCCAAAAAAACGGCAAAAAACACTCAAAAAATTAAATTTTATCAAATAAGTGCAACGATATTAATGGAACACTTGTAAATAAAAAAACTTATGTGATATAATTAAGTGGTTGAATTATAAATAGAATGAATTATGATACCATTATCGGGTATTACATAAATATCACTAGGAGGATTAGAAGGATGAAAGCAGAACTAATTAAAAAAGAGGGTAATAAAGTTACTTTAAAAATAACAGTAGATAACAATAAATTTGAAGCAGCAGTAAATAAGGCTTATAATAAAAGCAGAAATAAATACAATATACCTGGATTTAGAAAAGGTAAAGCTCCAAGAATTGTTATAGAGACTCAATACGGAAAAGGCATATTCTATAATGATGCTATAGAAATATTATTCCCAGAAGTTTATCCAGAAGCTATCAAGGAATTAGATATAGACCCAATAGACAATCCAGATTTAGATATAGAGGAAATAAGCAAAGATAATGGATTAGTTATGGTTCTTAATGTAGAAGTTAAACCAGAGTTTGAATTAGGAAACTACAAGGGTATAGAAATAGCTAAGGTTGAGAATACTGTAAGTGACGAAAATGTTGAAGCTAAACTACAAGAAATGGTTGAAAAAAATGCTAGATTAGTAAGTGTAGAAGACAAGGCTTTAGAAGATGGAGACACAGCTATAATAGACTTTGAAGGTTTTGAAAATGGTGTGGCTTTTGAAGGTGGTAAAGGTGAAAATTATAACTTAGTTATAGGTTCAAACACATTTATACCAGGATTTGAAGAACAATTAGTAGGTAAAAAAGCTGGTGAAGAAGTAGAAGTTAATGTTACTTTCCCAGAAGAATATCACTCACAAGATTTAGCTGGAAAACCAGTTGTATTTAATGTGAAAATAAATGATGTAAAAGTAAAAGAATTATCTGCATTAGATGATGAATTTGCTAAAGATACTAGCGAATTTGACACTTTAGATGAATTAAAAGCAGATGTAAGAGCTAAATTAGAAGAAGAAGCTAAAAATAGAGCAGATGCAGAAACTAGAAATTCAGTAGTAGAAAAAGTTGCTGAAAATACAGAAATAGAAATACCAGAAGTTATGGTACAACATCAAATAGATAATATGTTAAATGAACTTAACTACCAATTACAATATCAAGGATTTGGATTACAACAATTATTAGAGATGACTGGTAGAACTATGGAAGAATTAAGAGAAGAAAGAAAAGAAGATGCTAAAAAATTAGTTAAATCTTCTCTAGTATTAGAAGCAATAACTAAAGCTGAAGGAATTGAAGCAACAGAAGAAGAATTTAAAGCTGAGTTAGAAAAAATGGCTTCTGCTTACAATATGGAAATAGACAAAATAGAAGCTTCTTTAAGAGATGCTGATAAAGAAGATATAAAAGGACAAATAAAGATAAGAAAAACAATAGATTTATTAGTTGAGAATGCAACAATAGCTTAATAAAATAAACGCTAACTAATATAGTTGACGTTATAGAATGTTTAGTATATAATGATGTGCAAATATAATTTAGTTAAATGCGTATAATAATTTACAGTAGCTTAAAAAAAGCTACTGTAAATTATATAGAATAAAGGGGGTATGAAACCATGGCATTAGTACCTGTAGTTGTTGAACAAACAGGAAGAGGAGAAAGATCTTATGATATTTTTTCTAGACTATTAAAAGACAGAATAATCTTCTTAGGAGATCAAGTTAACGATGCCACAGCAGGGCTTATAGTAGCACAGCTATTATTTTTAGAAGCTGAAGACCCAGACAAAGATATACATTTATATATAAATTCTCCAGGAGGAAGTATAACTTCTGGAATGGCTATATATGATACTATGCAATACATCAAACCAGATGTAAGCACTATATGTATAGGTATGGCTGCTTCTATGGGAGCATTCTTGTTGGCAGCAGGAGCAAAAGGAAAAAGACTAGCACTACCAAATAGTGAAATAATGATACATCAACCATTAGGTGGAGCTCAAGGTCAAGCGACAGATATAGAAATTCATGCAAAAAGAATTTTAAAAATAAAAGAAACTCTAAATGAGATATTATCTGAAAGAACTGGTCAGCCATTAGAGAAAATAAAAATGGATACTGAACGTGATAACTTCATGAGTGCAATAGAAGCCAAAGAATATGGTTTAATAGATGAAGTATTTACAAAGAGACCGTAGATAGAGAGAGGTGTTAATATGTCTAAATATGAAGAAAAACGACAATTAAAGTGTTCATTCTGCGGTAAAAATCAAGATCAAGTAAGAAGATTAATTGCAGGTCCAAATGTATATATTTGTGACGAGTGTGTTGAACTTTGTGACGAAATTATTCAAGAAGAAATAGAAGATACTATAGATGAAGATACTACATCATTACCAAAGCCAAAGGAAATGATGGAGATTCTAAATGATTATGTAATAGGTCAAGAAAAAGCTAAAAAAGCTTTATCAGTTGCAGTTTATAATCATTACAAGAGAATATACAGTAAAAAATCTAGTAACAAGGATATAGAAATTCAAAAGAGTAATATACTTTTACTAGGACCTACTGGTTCTGGAAAGACATTACTTGCTCAAACTCTAGCAAGAACTCTTAATGTACCTTTTGCAATGGCTGATGCTACATCATTAACTGAAGCTGGATATGTTGGAGAAGACGTTGAAAACATACTTCTAAAACTTATTCAAGCTGCTGATTTTGATATAGAAAAAGCTGAAAGAGGTATAATATATATAGATGAGATAGACAAAATTGCAAGAAAATCTGAAAATCCATCTATAACTAGAGATGTAAGTGGTGAAGGTGTTCAACAAGCCCTTCTAAAAATATTAGAGGGTACTGTTGCAAATGTTCCACCACAAGGAGGAAGAAAACATCCTCATCAAGAATTCCTAAAGATAGATACTACTAATGTATTGTTTATACTAGGTGGAGCTTTTGATGGATTAGAAAAAATAATCCAAAAACGTGGTGGAGATAAAACACTAGGTTTTGGAGCTAAGATAGAAAGTAAGAAAGAATTAGATTTAGGAAAGCTATATGAAAAAGTACTTCCAGAGGATTTATTAAAATATGGTATAATACCTGAATTTATAGGAAGAATACCAGTTTTAGCTACTTTAGAATTACTGGATGAGGATGCATTGATGCAGATATTACAGGAACCTAAAAATGCTCTAGTAAAACAGTATAAAAAACTATTGGAGTTGGATGATGTTGAACTAGAATTTGAAGAAGGTGCTCTTCGTGCAATAGCTAAAAAAGCTATAGAAAGAAATACAGGAGCTAGAGGGCTTAGAAGTATAGTTGAAAGCGTAATGATGGAGACTATGTTTGAGGTACCATCTAGAGATAATATAAAGAAGGTTATAGTAACAGAGAAATCTGTGAACGAAGACTCAGTAAATCCTATCATAGTACTTAAGGATCAAGAGGAAAGTGCATAAGATGATGAAAAGGAGCTTTAAAGGCTCCTTTTTTTATGTTAATATGCTTAATATAAAACTAGATATTACATTATAAAAATGAGAGTAATATACCTAGAACACCAAAGACGAATACAATTGCAATAGAACCAATTTTTCCTTTATATAAAAGGTAAAAGGATACTATAAATGCAATTATTCCATATAAGTCCCAATTAACTTCTTTGGCAGATGAAAAAGCTGCCGATAATATGAATCCTAAAGTAATTGGTCTAAGAACCATCAATAAGTTTTCTACTTTTTTATTATTTTTGAACTTAGAAAATAACTTTGATATAATAGTTAGACCTACTAATGCAAAAATCGTTACACCAATAGTTGCAGACAGAGAACCAAAAAAACCTGCAGTCTTAAACCCTACAAATGTAGCACTATTTATTGCTACAGGGCCTGGTGTAGATTGTGATATAGCAAGTAAATCCAAGAATTCTTGATTAGTTATTAGGTGGTATTTAGATATAAATTCTTGTTGAATAAATGGCAGCATGGCATATCCACCACCAAAACTAAAGGCTCCTATTTTAAGGAATATTAAAAAGAGTAGTGTTATTTCTGACATAGACTATATACACCTCCTCCAATTATTAAATAAATAGGGCTTATATTGAATACACCAACAGATAAAACTGCTATAATTAATAGTAGTATGTTAGTTCTAGACTTTGGCAGTTTCTTAAACATGCTCGTAAAAGAATACAATATAAGAGCTATTACGACAGGGGCAACTCCTTTAAAAAATCCATCTAAAATTTTAGATGATGAATTTTTAAAATATAGATATGATAAGACTAATACTATACAAAATGATGGTAAAGCAGAGCCTAAGGTACATATAAGAACTCCTGGTATACCATAAAGTTTATATCCTAATAATACAGATATATTAACTGCCAGTACTCCAGGGTAACTTTGAGCTATGGATAGAAAATCAATAAATTCTTCCTGCTCTAAAAGCTTTTGTTTGTTTACAAGTTCATCTTGTATAAGAGGAACCATAGCGTATCCACCACCAAACGTAAACGCACCGATTTTTAAAAAAGTTAAAAACAATTTCAACATAATAGAAACCTCCAAAAGATAAATAACATCTAAGTATACTAACATTAATATTATATCATAATAAAATAGTAATATAATATGCTAAGAATTTATCATTAATGTTGAAAATTAACTTGTTCGAATATATAATATTAAAATCAAAATAATTAGACTAGAAAAGGAGTAATGTTGATGGAACAAAATTATACTAAAATAGATCATGAATTACCATTAATTCCTCTAAGAGGATTAGCAATATTTCCATATATGATATTAAATTTTGATATAGGAAGAGAGATATCTCTTAAAGCTTTAGACCAAGCTATGATGGAGGAAGAACTTATATTTTTAACATCTCAAAAAGAAGCTGAAGTCGATGAGCCAGGAGAAGATGATTTCTATCATGTAGGGACAATTTGTAAAGTTAAACAAATGATAAAATTACCAGGAGATACAGTTCGTGTTTTGGTTGAAGGTGTATCAAGGGGTAGGGTAAAACAAATAGAACAAGAAGAAGGGTATTTCAAAGCAGTAATAGAAGAAATAGTCTTTGATAGTGACAATTTAGATAGTGAGACAGAAGTTGAAATTGAAGCATTTGTAAGAAATGTATTTGATGCCTTTGAAGAGTATATAAATATCGGAAACAGAGTATCACCAGAAATATTAATATCTTTGGCTGATATAGAAGATGTTGATAGATTTATAGATACAATAGCTGCCAATATATATCTAAAGTCAAGCCAAAAACAAGAAATATTAGAAGAATTTGATATTAAGAAAAGACTTGAGCTTATTTATTCTATATTATTAGAGGAGATAGATATACTAAAAATAGAGAAGAAGATAACTTTAAGAGTTAAAAAACAGATGAATAAAGTTCAAAAAGAATATTACCTTAGAGAACAACTAAAAGCAATACAAAAAGAATTAGGTGAAGAAGAAGATATAAATTCTGAAGCTGATGAATACAGAGAAAAGCTTAAAAAAATAAAAGCACCTAAGACAACTAAGGAAAAAATAGAAAAAGAAATAGATAAATTTTCAAAGATATCTTCAATGTCTCCAGATGTATCTGTAAGTAGAAACTACTTGGATACTATATTTTCATTGCCATGGAATAAGGAAACAAAAGATAAGCTGGATATAAATAAGGCAAATGCTATATTAGATGAAGACCATTATGGATTAGAGAAAGTAAAAGAAAGAATACTAGAATACTTAGCTATAAGAACACTTGCTAAATCACTTAAAGGTCCTATAATATGTCTAGTTGGTCCTCCAGGAACAGGAAAGACATCTATAGTAAAATCAATAGCTAGAGCATTGAATAGAAAGTTTGTAAGAATATCTTTAGGTGGAGTTAGAGATGAAGCAGAAATAAGAGGTCATAGAAGAACTTATGTAGGTTCAATTCCAGGAAGAATAATCAATGGAGTAAAAGAAGCACAAACAAAAAATCCTGTATTTTTATTTGATGAGATAGATAAAATGGCAGCAGATTATAAAGGAGACCCAGCTTCAGCAATGCTAGAAGTATTAGACCCAGAGCAAAATAAGGATTTTGTAGACCACTACTTAGAAATACCTTTTGATTTATCAAAAATACTATTTGTTACAACAGCAAACAGTCTAGGTAATATACCAAGACCATTATTAGATAGAATGGAAATAATAGAAGTATCTGGATATATAGAAGAGGAAAAATTAAATATAGCAAAAAAATATTTACTTCCAAAACAAATTAAAGAGCATGCTTTAAAAGAAAACTTCATAAAAATGGATGATGAGACTTTAAGAAGTATAATAAATCATTATACAAGAGAAGCAGGTGTAAGAACACTAGAAAGAACTATTGGTAAAATTTGTAGAAAAGTTGCAAAAAAATATGTTGAAGACCCAACTCTTGAAGAAGTTATTGTAAATAAGTCTGACTTAGAGACATATCTTGGAAAAGACATGTTTAAGTATCAACTTGCAGAAGTTAATCCTCAAATAGGATTAGTAAATGGTCTTGCATGGACAGCAGTTGGTGGAGTTACACTTGAAGTAGAAGTAAATGTACTTAAAGGTAAAGGCGAAATTGTGTTGACTGGGAAGCTAGGAGATGTTATGAAGGAATCTGCTAAGACAGGTATATCTTATATAAGGTCAATAGTGGATAAGTTTGATATAGACCCAGATTTTTATAAGACAAATGATATTCATATACACATTCCAGAAGGCGCTGTTCCAAAAGATGGACCATCAGCTGGTATAACTATGGCTCTTGCAGTAATTTCAGCACTTACTAAAAGACCTGTTCCAGGCAATATAGCTATGACAGGAGAGATAACTTTAAGAGGTAGAGTATTAGCTGTAGGAGGAGTTAAAGAAAAATTATTAGCAGCTCATAGAGCTGGTATAACAAAAGTATTAATTCCTAAAGAATGTGAAGCTGACTTAGATGAGATACCAGAAAATGTAAAAGAAAAAATGGAGTTTGTACTTGTAGAACATATGGATGAAGTATTAGAACAAGCTTTGTTAAAGAGTGGTGAGAAGAATGAAAATTAGAAGTTCAGAGATAACTATGAGTGCTGTGAATAAATCACAGTATCCAGCAGAAGGTATTCCAGAGATAGCATTAGCTGGTAGGTCAAATGTTGGGAAATCATCAATAATAAATACATTGCTTAATAGAAGAAACTTTGCTAGAACTAGTCAAACACCAGGAAAAACTAGAACTATAAACTTTTATCTAATAAATAATGAATTTTATTTTGTGGACCTTCCAGGTTATGGATATGCAAAGATAGCTAAGTCTGAAAAAGAAAAATGGGGAGGCATAATGGAAAGATATCTAGAAAGTAGACAAGAATTATGTTCTATATTTCTACTTGTAGATATTAGACATGAGCCTACAGCAGATGATAAGCTTATGTATGAATGGATAAAACACTTCGGATATAACTGTGTGATTATTGCAACTAAGGCAGATAAAATATCTAGAGGACAATATCAAAAACATATAAGCATAATAAGAAAAAAATTGCAAATGGAAAGTAGCGAAAAAGTAATCCCTGTTTCCTCATTAAAAAAGACTGGTGTTGAAGAACTATGGGAAGAAATTGTAAACCAATATAATCAACATGGATATGAGATAACAGTAGATTAGTTATAACTATATTAATATCAAAATAAAATATAGGATGCCTCAAAATAGTTCTAATGGATATTTTTTGGCATCCTTGTTGTTTATAAACAATAGATATTAGCAATTTATTGTTATAAATTAAAAAAACTGCAAGGTTTGATATAAATTAGTATATTTAAAAACTTAGTCACTGATGAAATCAGAAATAAATTTTATCTAAGAAATAGATTTCTCTGTTTTTCTCATAAAGAAAATAGTTAGTATAAGTCCTATAAAGCATACTGCTGCAGCAATCCAATAAGATTGATTACTAGCTATAACATAGGCTGCTGTATGGCTTTTGAAATTTTGATTATATGTAAGGCTTTGTGCAAAGAAGCTACTAAAAAATGCTGTTCCAAGAGCAAATGATAAATTACGAACCGTTGCAAGAAAGCTACCTCCATATCCTTGTTTCTGAGGAGGAACATCTGCAAGAATGCTACTATTGTTTGGTGAACTAAAAGCACCTAGTCCTAGTCCAAAAATAACTAAACATACAATTAAAAGATATAATGGTGAATCTGCTTTTAAAAGTGCCATTCCAACGAGTGAAATAGTCATAAATGAAAAAGATGTTGTTAGAATATTCTTTGCACCATGTTTATCAGAAAGAGAACCTGCAATAGGTGCTATAAGTACCATAATAAGTGGATGGACAGTCATTACAGAACCAGCCATCATAGGAGAGAGATTTTTTAATTGTTCTAAATAAAATGGAAGTAGGAAAGATACTGCCATTTGAGGGAAGTAACAAGCTATTCCAATAATATTGCCTACAGTGAAATTTCTATTTTTAAATAAAGGTAAATCAATAAAGCTCTGTTCAAATTTTACTTCTCTTAATGCTAATAATAAGAAGATGATAAGTGATGCTATACCTAGATACAATCTTGTGTTTCCTTTTCCATTCATCGCAAGTAATATAAGTGTAGTACAAGTTGCAAATAGCAGAAGACCTAGAATATCAAAGCTCTTATTTTGTTCATCTAAAGTAGGTCTAGGAAGAAATTTAATTCCAAGAAAAACTGCTACGATACCAATAGGTATATTGATAATAAAAATAGAAGGCCATCCAAAATGTTCTAAAAGTATACCTCCAATTACAGGACCACTCATATTTCCTATACCAACTACAGCGCCAGTGATTCCTATAGCCTTTCCTTTTTCGTTTGCTGGAAATGCATTAGAAACTATACCAAGTCCAGTTGCCATTAAAATACTTGCCCCAACTGCTTGAAATATTCTTGAAGAAATTAATGTAGATAAGTTGTGTGATATACTACACAGAAAAGAACCTATTGTGAATACAAAAAATCCTAATGTGTATAGACGATTTGAACCTACTTTATCACCGAGCTTTCCAAAAAATAACATAGTTGCTGTAACGACAAGCATATAAGCTGTTACAACCCACTGAATCTGTGACATGTTAATTTTAAAGTCAGTAGCAATTGTAGGATTTGCAATATTTAGTATACTTCCATCAAGAGTAGACATAAATACACCAATACAGATTATAATTAATACTATCCATTTTTGTTTCATGATAACACTCCAATCTTTTATATAATAGATTTTATAAGTACAGAATAGTTATAAAATAAACAACAAAAAAAGCACCTACATCTTAGGTACCTCGAATGTGTTTAATTTCATGAATAAATACGGTAGTTGAAGTAGTTGTATAGATTACTCATGTAAAATTACATAAAGGTACTCATATACTATTTTCTTCTACCATCCAGATTTTACTGTCGGCTTTGGAATCTGACCAAATTATGCCATAAGGCTCGCGGGCTTTTACCGCCGATAGGGAATTTCACCCGTTTCTGAAGAAAAACAGATGTATTTTGTAATATTATTTTAACATAAAATCACAATGGAAACAATTGGATTTAAATAAGATACAACTATATTACTGTATAAAGAGTTAAATTAGACTTCCAGATAAAAGCATATAAAAGTTAAATCACATAGTATAGAATCTACTATAATTAGATAAAATTAATTTTTTATTGGTATTAAATGATAAGTTTTAGATTTATCAAAAGCATAAAGTTGTAACAAAACTCGTATAATATTAATATCTTAATTAAGAGATATTGTAAATTATGAGGAGGCGCTAATATGGAAGGAAAGGTAAAGAAGGCATTTCCAGGTGGAAACACATCACAAGGCTCATATTCTTTTTTTGAATATATAATTCCTGAAAATGTAAAAAGGGTTTTTTGTTTAAAAGGTGGCCCTGGAGTAGGAAAATCCTCACTTATGAAAAAAATTTATAAAGAATTTTTAAGTAGAGGATATGATATTGAATTATATAACTGTCCTTCTGACCCAAGTTCATTGGACGGTGTAGTTATAAAGGAATTAGGCGTGGTACTTATGGATGCAACTGCTCCACACACTATGGACCCAAAGTTACCAGGAGCTTTGGACGAGATAATTAATTTAGGTGATTACTGGAACACAGAAGAGTTGGAAAAAAATAGACAAGAAATATCGGGATACGATAAGGATATTAGTAATGCATTTAAAAGAGCGTTTAAATTTTTAAAAGCATCAGAACCAATCTTTAGAGATATAGAGGAAAAATATTCTGATTGTATGGATTATGGTAAAGTGAATCTAGTTACAGAAGAATTTATTAAAAAATTGTTTGATGGAGTTAAAAGCACAGGAAATTTGAAAAGAGAGAAGCATTTATTTGGTTCAGCTATAACTCCTGTAGGATGTTTAGATTATACAGAAAACATATTAAAAGATGTAAATAAGGTTTATTATTTAGATGGTGAAATAGGCACTGGGAAAACTACATTATTAAACAAAGTGTATAAGAAAGCTATTGAAAAAGGTTTAAATGTAGAAGTTTATCATTATCCACTTATACCAGAGAAAGTTGAGACTGTACTATTGACTGACTTAGATATTGGTATAACTACAAGCACAACTTTTAAAGAAGAGGAAACCATTAATTTAAATCAATTTTTAAATAGAGAAAAATTACTTAAATATGAAGAAGATATTAAATTTGATGAGAAAGTTCTGGATGATTTAATTTGTTGGGCTGTATTAAATCTTAAGAGAGCGAAGTCTAAACATGATATTATAGAAAGTTATTATATCCCTAATATGAGATTTGATGAAGTTGGAAAATTAAGAGATAAACTAGTTAATAGAATTTCAAAATATGAGAAGAATGTATAAGAATATATATCTTAAATCAGATGATAATTATAAAATATAACTTTTAGTAAATTGGTGTAGCTGTGAAGCTATGCCATTTTGCTTTTTTTGATGTATTATATTATATACTAAAGATGAATTTTAATATATAAGTTTGATATAATAAATATATATAAAGGTCCAAGGTTTAATTAAAGAAAATTATCATATAAAAATAAATTTGTAAGGAGCAATACAGTATGAAAAAACCATATGTGTTTATAATACTAGCGAGTACTATTTTAGGTATACTTGTTGGAACCATATTTAGAGATTATAGTAATGAAGAAACAGTTTATACAAGTAAAGATAAGTCAATAAGAAAAGAAATAAAATTGACAGGAAAGTCTATAAAGGAATTAAAAAAGGAAAAGGATAAATTAGATAAAGAAATTGATTCAATGAAAAGTAATCAAAAAAATTCTAAAGAAATCTCAGAAATAGAAGCTCTTAGAGAAAATCTATCATATTCAGATGTAAAGGGCAGTGGAATAATAGTAAGTATAGATGCTATAGATGAAAAAACAGGGAATATAGCAAATAGTATAGACTATAATAAAATACTTGTAAAAGTTGTAAATGAACTAAAAGTAAATGGAGCAAAATACATAGAAATAAATGGTCAAAGAATCAATCAGTATTCAGAAGTTGTACTTGCAGGAAGCCATATAAATATAAATGGAGTTCCTGTAGCGCAACCTTATGAAATAAAATGCATTGGGGATAAGGATAAACTCTCTGATTATGTGGATAAAGGCAGTGAATATTTAGACAGTATACAAACGACTTATCCAATGAAAGTAAGTATAAAAACTGAAGAAAATATCTCTATGAAAAAAATGAATATACCTAATAAATTAAAGTATATAAAGGGTGATTAAGATTATATTAGAGGAAAGCAGTTTACCAATGTTAATACCAGAAAAGCTTGCAAAAAAATATAATGTATTTCCAGTAGAATTTCAAGATGATAATTTAGTAGTAGAAATAGAAGATGAAGATATATATGCCATACAGGATTTGAGATTGGCTACAGGTAAAGAAATTATATTGAAAAAAGAGAAAAAAGAACTTATAAGTGAGAAGATTGATAAATATTACAATAACTTTGAACTTGATGAAGATTATGCAAAAAAATTATTTGAAAATCTTTTAGAAAAAGCTATAAAAGAAAATGCAAGTGATATACATATAGAGCCATTTGAAAAGCATTTAATAGTGAGAATGAGGGTAGATGGAGAATTAAAAGAAGTATCAAAGTTTTTAATCGATATATATCCATCATTATCTACTGTAGTGAAATTAAAAGCCTCAATGGATATAACGGAAAAAAGACTTCCACAAGATGGTAGAGTAGATATAAAGTTGGGAGGTGACCTAATTGATATTAGAGTTTCATCAATACCAACTGTATATGGTGAAAAAATTGTTTTAAGAATACTTAATAGAGATACTTTCTTAAAGGATAAGCTAGAACTGGGATTTTCAGAGGAAGCAATAAAGTCTATAAGTAATATAATAAGTAAAAGAGCAGGAATATTACTAGTGACAGGCCCTACAGGCAGCGGAAAGACTACAACAGTATATTCCTTATTAAATGATTTAAAAGGTATAAATAAAAATATAATGACTATAGAAAATCCAGTAGAGTATAAGATGGATGGAATAAGTCAGATACAAGTAAATTCAAAAATAGGATTAAGTTTTGAGGTGGGTCTTAGAGCAATATTAAGACAAGACCCAGATATAATAATGGTAGGAGAAATAAGAGATTCAGAAACAGCTAAAATAGCAGTAAGAGCAGCTATAACAGGTCATTTAGTTATAAGTACTTTGCACACTAATGATGCAGTGTCTTCTATAGCTAGATTATTAGAAATGCAAATACCACCATATCTTTTAAATGCATCTCTTATAGGTGTTATCTCTCAAAAATTGGTTAGAAAAGTTTGTAATCATTGTAGTCATGAGATTATGATAAAAGACAATTTTAGTGGAGATGTAAATACTAAAGTAGCTGTAGGTTGTGAAAGATGTAATGACAAAGGGTATTTTGGAAGAACAGCAATTTATGAAATACTAGAAGTAAATGATGACATAAAAACATGTATAAGAAATATAGATGATTCTAGTAGTATTAAAGAAGTGGCACAAAAAAATGGAATGATAACATTTGAAGATAGTTGTAAAAGACTAATAAATGAAAAAATAACGACATTAGAAGAATGTTTAGTAGTAAATGAAATGATTTAATTGAACTATATAGTTAACTTCATTTAATTTACTTTAATTAAAATGTTTGAACATAAGTTATATTTAAGTTAGACAAAATTAAATGTATTAAATTAAAAAATATTGTATTTATTTAATTGCAATTAATATAATTTGGAAGGAATTATAGTGCATGAGATTATCTAAAAGTATATTTTATAATTTAGAGAAATTTTATTTAATATTAAATAGAATTAGTGATAAAGAAGTTAGAGTAATTTGCAAAGAGATAGGTATATTATTAGAATCTGGATGTGAAATTACAAAGATATTTGAAGTCATTGAGGGTCAGTCTAGTAAAAAAGTAAAAAATTTGCTTAATATAGTATCAAATCACATCCAAAAAGGTAACTCAATAGCAGATTCATTTCAGGTAACAGGTACATTTTCTAAATTCTTTATAAGCATGATAAGAGCAGGGGAAACTAGTGGAAGCCTAGATATAATAATGAATGATTTATCTAATTATTATGATAAAGAATACAAATTAAAAATGAAAATAATAAATATTTCAATCTATCCAATAATACTCATAGCATTATCTATCATGTCAATGATATTTATATTCATATTTGTAATACCTAATTTTCAGGTGGTTTTTGCAAGTAATGGAATTGAACCACCTTTAATAACAAGAGTTTTAATAGGAATATCCACAATAGTTACAAATAACATAGGTTATCTTATGCTTAGTCTTTTATTATTTTTAATAGCAACTGTTTATTTTCTTAGAACAAATGATAATATAAAAAAATTGATTAATTCTCTGAAATTTAAAATGCCTTTTGTAAGAAAAATTAATCAGTTAGTAGTTACAACCAGATTTTCTAGAGCCTTATCTATTTTAATTAGTAGTGGAATACAAATAGTGGAAGCTATAGAAATGTCAGCAAGTGTTGTAGATAATGAATTTATTTGTGAAAGATTAAATATTTCCAATAACTATATAAAAAAGGGAAATAGTATAGGTAAGTCTTTGAATTTAGCAAATATCTTTCCTAAATTATTTATTTCAATGACAAATACAGGAGAAGAAAGTGGAAAACTAGATAAAAGCTTAGATGTAATAAATAAATTCTATGAAAGTGAATTAAATAATAAAATAGAGCAAATAATGAAATTTATAGAACCTTTTTTAATTATATTTATGGGATCAATTATTGGAAGTTTTATTTTATCTATGGTTATTCCCATGTTCGATGCAGTTACTAGTTTTTAAGAAAAAAATAAATTTTATCTAATAAAATTTTTAAAAGGAGAGAATATCTAATTGATAAATAAAAAACGAAAGGGATTTACACTTGTTGAAATGATTGTAGTAGTAACAATTTTAGGTGTTATATCTAGTATAGCATTAGTTAAGTACAGTAAGGTTCAAGAGAGTGCAAAACTAAATGCAGATTATACAAATGCTGCCAACATAGTAACAGCAGCGAGTATGGCTATTAATGATGATGAAAACATAACACAATCTTTAAGCGTAGAATCTTTAAAGGAAAAAGGGTATTTGAATACTGTTCCAGTTCCTCAAAGTACATCTGGCAAATTTGAACTTGTTATAAGTGATAGTGGTGCAGATATAAGTGTAAATGTAAACTCTAAACAATTTTATCCTAAGTAGTATTTTTATATATGTATTTTTATAGCTTAACTAAAGGAGATGGTTATAATTAAAAAAATTTTAAATTTAGAGATAAATGATGATTATATAAGGATTGTATTTTTAAGAAAAAATCACAAAAAAATTTTTATAGATAAATCAATTACAAAAGAAATAAATTTTAATATAAAAAACGATAGCAAAGATGTTATTAAGGTTAGATATATAGAAGATGTAGTTAGATTTGTAAAAGAGGAGATAGGTAAATTAAAAATATCATATAAAAATTTATACTTTAATATTCAAACTCAAGATATAGTAATTAGAAATATTGAAATTCTAGATACTAAGAAAAAAAGAGATATATTAAATATGATTGAATTTGAAATAACACAATACATTCCAATAAATATAAACGACTATTCAATAAAATATAAAGTTATAAATTCTAGTCATGATAAATTGAATATACAAGTAATTCTTTTTCCAAAGATTATTATTCAATTAATTAAGAGCATTTCAACAAATCTAAACTTGAACCCAAAGGCTATAAATATAAATTTTGATATATTACAAAAACTCATAAACCTAGACTTGATAGAGAATTTTTTAGAAGAAGGAGTTTTTATAGAGTGTAAAAAAAATCAGTTCATTATAAATATAACAAGAGGTAAAAAGATAGAAGAGACTTATTTACTATCAAAAGAAATAAAATCCTATGAATCAGTAAAGAAGCTATTAAGTAGTTTTAAGTGTGTTTATTACTATGGAATAGAAAATAATTTTATTGAAGAATACTTTGAAGATAAAGACAGGTATATAGAAATAAGTCCATTGAAATTAAAAGATAAAGTAAAGATAGAAAATAATTTTGATAGAAATTTAGAAAATAGCAGTATAAATTATATAAGTAATATAGGAATGATTGTTTAAATGAAATCTTGTAAAACTATAAACTTTCTCAATGGATTAAAAGAAATTAAACCTTATAATAAGGTATATAAAGCAGTAATAGTCTTAATTTTAACATGTGTTTTATTTAAATCGTTTATATATGTGAAATCTATAAACGAACTTAAAAGTTATATAAGTAAAAATAATTTAATAAATGAGCCAAAACAGACTATACCAGTTGCTGAAAAGACTAGAGAGAAATTTTCTAAAATAAGATTTAATGAAATAAAAAAAATATATGAAACTGTAGGAATAAATAATATTACTAAAATATCAATAGATAAAAATAAGCTAGAAATGGAAGGTGTATGTAATGATTTAGATGTTTTAAATAATCTAAGAAAAATAAAGTACATAAAAGGTTATTATATAGACAGTATTGTAAGAGATGGAGATAACTATAAGTTTAGAATAAAAAGTTAGATGGGTGATTATTTTTGAGGTTAAATAATAGAGAAAAAAATTTACTTAAAATATTGTTAATATTAATTATTGTATTAGCTACTAATATAATATTAAGTCCATTGGAACAAAACTTAACCAGCTTGAAGAAAGAAAAACAAAATCTAATAAATAAAATAAATAAGCAAGATAATTATCAAATAAAGGATAATAGTTATAAAGATGATAAATATATAGAAAATGTTGAATTAAATGGAAATGAAGAATTGAAAAGTAATTTTAATAATTCATTTTTAGATAAAAAAACAAATAAAGATATGGTGTTATTAGTAGAAAATAAATTGAAAGATTTAGTGAATATAGAATATATTAACCAAGAAAATAGTTTAGATAATAATAAAAAACAAGTTAATTTAGAAATAAAAGTTAATGGTGAACTTGAGAATGTATTGAAAATAGAGGGTTTAATGAAGAATTTAAATTTAAATGATAAATTTGAAAAAATAGAGATTAGCAAATTAAAAACGAGTAATTTAGATATTCAAAATATTTATAATGAATATAAACAAGAAAAAGACAATATTGTTGAATGTAAAATGACAATTAGAGTCATATAACAAAAAAGAATAGACAAAGTAAAAAACTATTATCAATTAATAAAATTTTATAGAGGAATTAGTTTTACGATAATCCATTTCTACAAGAGGGATTGTTAGTGATTTTATCGAAATCCTAATTAAAGTTAATATATTATACCAAAATATAAGTGAATTTAAGAGAATATTTATTTATACTATAGATTGATTAATAAAAAAATGGTATAATAACAAATTGTACTTTAATTTAATAATAAGGGAGTGGAAGTCATATTGTTAGGGAGAAATGAGCTATGCCCTTGTGGAAGTGGCAAAAAATACAAGAAGTGTTGTTTAAATAAAGATATTGTTTCAGAAAGAGCATGCAGAAGAACTGAACTTTCACAAAAACAATATACAGATTTATATTCAAAGTTATATGATTATTCAAGACAGGATAGATTCAAAGACGAATGTGAAAAAGCTAAAGAAATGTTTTATATAATGCAAAATGATAGTGTAAATGAAAAATTTGAAAGATTTTTTAATACTTATTTAATACAAGACCATATAATGGAAAATAAAAAGGTAATGACAGTTGGTTTTCTTGAAGAAAATGGTGCAAACCTAAGTCAATCAGAAGTATCAATATTAAAGAGTCTCTTTGAATCATATGTAAGTATTTATGAAGTAAAAGAAGTTTCTGTGGGAAGAATAGTCTTAAAAGATTGTCTAAGTGGGAATGAACTTTATACAGAAGATGTAAAACTTCTAAGAAGTTTTAAAAGCGGAAGTTGTATGATAGCTAGAATTGTCGATATTGAAGGAACTAACATACTGATAGATGTAACTATAAGTATATCAAATGAAGTAAAAGACATAATATTAAAAGATGTTATGAATTTATTTAATCAATATCAAGACTTATACAAGGATATGAAGACTTTCTTAATTTATCATACACATATACTATACAAGTATATACAACAGCTTTTAGACCCAAGTATAGCTGAATACTTAAAGAGAGAAAGAGATAAGAAAGGTACAAAAGTTAATTCAGAAAATGAATTAGCTGAAATAGAGTGCAAAGTTTTAGATACTCTTAAAGAAAATGTAGAAGAAGAAAATATAGATGCCTGTATAGAGTTTTGGAATGAGTATAAGAAAAAACATGAAAATATAAAAGGAGCTGAAAATGGTTGGGCAGCTGCTGTTGAATATTATGTTAAGAAAGAGGCAGGACAACCTATAACTCAAGTACAAATATCAAAAAAATATGATATAAGTTCCAGTACATTAGGAAAAAGATACAAAGATTTAAAAATATCTTAATTAATTATAAAAAGCTTTAAGTCATAGATAAAGAATATATAGTATAATATATGTATAATGTTGAGAAAGAGGTATTAATAATGAGTCTTAGTTTAGGAAATGCAATTGCTGTGTCAACGAACTTTATAAAATCTAATCCAGCAGTACCTGTGTACAATGGAGAAGAAATATATGCAGTTATTTATCATATAGAAATAGGATATAATAATGGTGTATCACCTGATACCAAACAATATATAATAATAGACTATAAAGAGTTCGATTTGTCTATGGATAAAAAAAATGAGCTAATAGAGATAGCAAAAGAATACTGTAAATCTAAAGATATTATAGAAAATGAGAATCTTGAAATAAATCTTTTAGATAATGAAGAAGCAGAAAACTTCTTAGAGAAGGTGTTTAATAACATGAAAGTTATAAGAGGTCTTATAACTAAAAGAGGATAAATAAATGGACTATGTAGGAATAGAAAATATAACACCTTATGAAAATGTATATGAATTTAGTGTGTATAAATATGATGATGAAATCACTTTAGGTAGTGAAGATTTATATGTGTGTGAATTAAGAGTTGTATTAATTAAAGTGAATTCTCTGTATGTTGAAAGATTGAATAAGTCAGTTGAAGCAATGGTTTTAGTAAAAAATTTGAAAAAAGATTTAGATAAAGCAATTGTTGTAAATAAAATAAAGAATTTTGTGTTAGACGAGACTTGGGTAGAAAATCTAGTAAAAGAGAATATAGAAGTTATATTTGTAGAAAGCTAGGAATAACCCTAGCTTTTTTATATTATAATCTAAGAGAGGAAAACAATATGTTAAGAGTATCTAATATAAAACTTGGAATCGATAAAGATATATCTTTATTAAAAGATATTGTACTTAAGAAGCTAAGAATAAAAGAAAAAAGCTTAGTTAAATATAGTATATATAAAGAATCTATAGATGCTAGAAAAAAAGGAAAAATGGAGTTTGTTTATTCTGTAGATGTAGAAGTTAAAGATGAAGATAAAATACTCAGTTCAAAAATAAAAGATGTAACAAAAATAAAGGAAATCAGATATGTAAATGTAACCATAGGTGATAAAAAATTAAAGAATAGTCCTTTAGTAATTGGCAGTGGACCAGCAGGCTTGTTTGCAGGTCTGATTTTGGCTCAAATGGGTTATGAACCAATCATACTTGAAAGAGGTCTTGATGTAGACAATAGAACTAAAGATATAAGTGATTTTTGGACAACTAGAAAATTTAAAAATAATTCAAATGTTCAATTTGGTGAAGGCGGAGCAGGAACTTTTTCAGATGGCAAACTTACAACTAGAATAAAAGATATACGATGTAGAAAAGTACTAGAAGAGCTAGTTCAATTTGGAGCACCAGATGAAATATTGTACTCACATAAGCCACATGTAGGAACAGATATATTAAAAAATGTAGTTAAAAATATAAGAAATGAAATAATAAATCTAGGTGGTCAAGTTAGATTTAATTCAAAAGTGACAGATGTAGTCGTATCAAATGATTCTATACAATCTGTAACAATAAATGATACTGAAAAGATAGATACAGATACAGTTATATTAGCTGTTGGACATAGTGCAAGAGATACTTATGAAATGTTGTATTCGAGAGGTGTAAAAATAATTCAAAAGCCTTTTGCAATAGGAGCTAGGGTTGAGCATCCACAAGATTTAATAAATAAAGCACAATATAAGGAGTTTTACAATCATCCTAGATTAGGAGCAGCTGATTATAGACTTATAGAGCATGTTTCAAATGGAAGGACAGCATATACTTTTTGTATGTGTCCAGGTGGTAGTGTAATAGCATCTGCATCCAATGACTTTGAAATAGTTACTAATGGCATGAGTGAACATGCCAGGGATAAAGTAAATGCGAACAGTGCATTTTTAGTAAATATAACTCCAGAAGATTTTAAAAGTGATAATCCTCTGGCAGGTGTACATTTTCAACAAGAATATGAAAAATTAGCTTTTGAATTAGGTGGAAAAAATTACAATGCACCAGTTCAACTTGTTGGAGACTTTATCAATAATAAAACTTCTACAAATTTAGGTAGTGTTGAGCCATCATATAGACCTGGATATACACTTACAAACTTAAGTGAATGTCTACCTGACTTTGTAACAGAAACTATGAGAGAAGCATTCATATCTCTTGATAAAAAACTGAATGGATTTGCGATGTATGATGCTGTTTTAACTGGAGTAGAAACTAGGTCATCATCTCCAATAAGAATAGTAAGGGATGAGGAGACTTTAGAGTCAATAAGTGTTAAGAATCTATATCCATGTGGAGAAGGTGCTGGATATGCAGGTGGGATAGTTACAGCGGCAGTTGATGGTATAAAATGTGCAGAAAAAATAATACAAAAATACAGTAATAATACAAAAATTTAACATAAATTTAATGATTTTTTAATATTTAACATAAATTTAACATTACTACTCCTATAATTTGATAAAATACAATAGGTTATAAAATTTTTAGAAACATTAATCTCTTTACAAGGAGGAAATAATTTGAACATTATAATAAGTCTAATGGGTGGATTAGGTCTGTTCTTATATGGTATGAACCTTATGGGAGAAGGTCTACAAAAATCTGCTGGGACAAAGCTAAAAAAGATAATAAAATTACTTACTAGTAACCTATTTATGGGAGTTCTAGTAGGTACAGGAGTTACAGCAGTAATACAAAGTTCAAGTGCTACTACTGTAATGGTTGTTGGTTTCGTAAATGCAGGTATAATGACCTTAAAACAGGCAATAGGAGTTATAATGGGTGCCAATATAGGTACTACTGTTACAGCTCAATTGGTATCTTTTGATTTAACTGGTATGGCTCCAGTAGCATTAGGAATAGGTATCATACTTTATTTATTTGGAAATAAGCCTAGAATAAAAAATATAGCTGAAATACTTATAGGTTTTGGTATATTATTTACAGGTATGGATTTTATGAAAATGGCAGTTGAGCCATTAAGAGACTATCAAGGATTTACTGACTTATTAGTTACATTTGGTAGATATCCACTACTTGGATTATTATTGGGATTTGGGATTACAGCAATAATACAAAGTTCAAGTGCATCTATGGGGATGTTGGTTGCATTGGCAGCAGAAGGTCTAGTGCCATTATCAGCAGCATTGCCAATTCTTTATGGTCAAAATATTGGTACTTGTGTAACTTCACTGTTATCGAGTATTGGAGCCAATAAAAACGCACGAAGAGCAGCTATGATGCATCTAATCTTTAATGTTTTAGGGACGGTGATATTCCTAATATTATTAAATAAACCAGTAGTAAACCTGGTTACAAGTTGGGACCCAAGTAATGTCGCAAGACAAATAGCTAACACACATACACTGTTTAATATAATATCTGTCTTAATACTATTACCATTTACAAAGATTATCATAAAGTTAGCAATAAAACTTGTTCCTGATAAAGAAGGCGATATAGATGAAGATGAAGCTAAGACTATTAAATATATAGATGATAGAATGATAGAAACTCCTTCTATAGCCCTTGCAAATACGATAAAAGAAGCACTTCGTATGGGTGAAAAGGCTAAGGAAAGTTTAAATGCATCTATGGAAGCTCTAGTAGAACATTCAACTGAAAAAATAGACAAGACATATAGACGAGAGAGATTAATCAATGATTTACAGAAAGCTATTTTGAATTACTTACTTAAACTTTCAAAAGCACCTTTAGATGATGATTCAAGAGAAGTTGTGGATACCTTGTTTAACACAGTTAATGATATAGAAAGAATTGGTGACCATGCTAAAAATATAGCTGAATTATCACAAGTTGCAATAGATTCAAATATTTCTTTCTCCGAAGAAGGACAATCTGAACTTGATGTTATGTACAATAAAGTTGTTTCAGCATATACTTATGCATTAGAATCAATGAGAACTGATAATGTAGATTTGGCTTGCAAGGTTATAAAAATTGAAGAGCAAGTTGATATAATGGAGAAATCTTGTAGAGCTAATCATATGTATAGATTGAATAATAATTTATGTAGTATAGAGAATGGAGTTATTTATTTAGATGTAATAAGTAATCTAGAGAGAATATCTGACCATGCTGTCAACATAGCACAACAAGTTATAGCTAAGAGATTAGGAAATGATTAAAAATAATATAAAAATTAAAATAGAAAATCAATAAAAAAAGAAACTCTAAATGATAAGTTTAGAGTTTCTTTTTGTTGAATCAGTTATTTATAATGTAGTTATCTTGAGTGTATAACTATTTACAATGAATATATTTTAGTATTTACTAAAAATTCAGACAAGTAATGATTTCTCATAATTTTATTTGATTAAAAATTTATAATTTATAGATACTTATAGTATTTAGAAGAATCGATTTCCTGATAACAAATGGTGATATATGTACAATTTTGTGGCAAACTTTTAAAAAAAACACCTATATTTTGTGTTATAATCTCTTTAAAACGAATATGCTGAAAAGAGGGATTTAAATGGGAAAAATAAATTTTGATTATAGTAAAGCTACGGAGTTTTTTTGTCAAAACGAAATAGATGTTATGCAACCATATGTAGATGTTGCACATGACATGTTACATAATAAAACAGGTCTAGGAAATACTTTTTTAGGTTGGATAGACCTTCCTGAAAATTATGATAAGGAAGAGTTTGATAGAATAAAAAAATCAGCTGAAAAGATAAAATCTGACTCAGATGTTCTTTTGGTGATAGGTATAGGAGGCTCTTATTTGGGTTCAAGAGCTGCTATAGACATGGTAAGTCATTCTTTTAGAAATGGACTTAAAAAAGAACAGAGAAAGGCTCCAGAAGTATATTTCGTAGGACATAATATAAGCTCAACATACATCATGGATTTATTGGATGTAATTGAAGGTAAAGATATCTCTGTAAATGTAATATCTAAATCAGGAACTACTACAGAACCAGCTCTTGCTTTTAGAATATTTAAAGACTATTTAGAGAAAAAGTATGGTAAAGAAGAAGCGAGAAATAGAATTTATGCAACAACAGATTCAAGTAAAGGTGCACTTAGACAGTTAGCTACAGAAGAAGGGTATGAGACTTTTGTAATACCAGATGATGTAGGTGGTCGTTTTTCTGTATTAACAGCAGTTGGATTACTTCCTATCGCTGCTGCAGGACTTGATATTGATGCTATGATGAAAGGTGCAAATGATGCTAGAGAAGCATTTCAAAATCCTGATTTAAAAAGTAATGATAGTTATAGATATGCTGTTGCTAGAACAATTTTACATAGAAAAGGAAAAGATGTAGAGCTATTGGTTAACTATGAGCCTCAATTACATTATGTAAGTGAGTGGTGGAAACAGCTTTATGGAGAAAGTGAAGGAAAAGAAAATAAAGGTTTATTCCCTGCTTCTGTAGATTTCTCAACAGATTTACATTCTATGGGTCAATATATCCAAGATGGAAAAAGACTTTTATTTGAGACAGTACTTAATGTTGAAAACTGTAAAAGAAATATAACTATAAATTCAGAAGAAGTAGATTTAGATGGTCTAAACTATCTAGCAGGTAAGACTGTAGATTTTGTCAATCATAAAGCCTTTGAAGGAACTTTATTAGCTCACACAGATGGAAAAGTACCTAATTTAGTAATAAATATACCTCAATTGGATGAATACAATTTTGGGTATTTAGTGTACTTCTTTGAAAAAGCTTGTGGAATAAGTGGATATTTATTGGGAGTTAATCCATTTGACCAACCAGGAGTAGAAGCTTACAAGAAAAATATGTTTGCTTTACTAGGTAAACCAGGTTATGAAAAAGAAAAAGAAGAATTAGAAAAAAGACTTAAATAATTTCAAATAGTTAAGGTTTAATTAAGATTAAAATAATATAATGAAATCATCGAAAAGGAGTTTACTCAAAATAGATGATTTCATTTTTTTATGAAAAATTGGGAAAAATATATTTTGATAATTTATATTATATTAGATAGGGAGTGGTATGAGATGTCAAGAAGAAAGAAAGGTATAAGTTTAGTAATATTAGTCGCTATAATAAGTTCAATACTTAGTAGTTTGCTAACAATAATTTTAGTTAAAGATAATTTAGGAAGTAAAAGTACAGGCAACTCTACGCCAATAGTTGTAAATGATGATGGTAAGAGTCAAAATATTTATCAAGCAGTTGCAGAAAAAGCCACACCATCTGTTGTAGGTATTACGACAACTAGCGTTGATACTAATAATATGTTTGCAATTCCAACTGAAACACAAGGTGTAGGAACTGGAATCATAGTAGATTCAAATGGTTATATACTTACAAATTCTCATGTTATATCAGATGGTCAGGCTACAAGTGTAAATGTACTATTTAATGATGGTTCAACAACTTCAGGTAAAGTCGTATGGTTTGACCAGCAACTTGATTTAGCTATAGTTAAAGTCGATAAAACTGGATTAACACCAGCAGAATTTGCTGATAGTGATAAAGTAAAAGTTGGAGATATATCAATAGCAATAGGTAATCCACTTGGATTAGATTTCCAAAAAACAGTTACTCAAGGTATAATAAGTGGATTAGATAGAACTATACAAACAGAAAAAACTAATATGACTGGTTTATTACAAACTGATGCAAGTATAAATGCAGGAAATAGTGGAGGACCATTATTAAATCAAAAAGGTCAAGTAATTGGTATAAACACAGCGAAAGCTTCTCAAGCAGAAGGATTAGGATTTGCAATACCAATTAATACAGCTAAAAGCATAGTTGAAGAAGTAATAAAAACTGGAAAATATGAAAAAGTGACTTTAGGTATAAAAGGTACAGATGTATCAAACTATGAAGCAGCTACAGGTACAAAATTAAGTACTGATAAAGGAGTTTATGTTGCAGAAGTAATATCTGGTTCATCAGCAGAAAAAGCTGGAGTAAAAGTAGGAGATATTATAACTAAAGTAGGAGATGCAAATATAACAGGTATGAATGACCTAAATAAAAAACTATATACTTTCTCAAAAGGAGCTAGTACAAAAATTACAGTAAATAGAGGCGGAAAAGCAGTAACAATAAATGTGAATTTCTAAATATGACTAGAAAGGTAGAGACTACATGATAAAGTGTAGTCTCTATTTTTATTTAATTTTTATAGCATATACATCTAAATTAACAAAAATAATATATTGTTTATGTATTATAGCTATATTTACTTATAAAAATAAATTTAATAAATATTTAAATTTAATTTATAAAATCAATATAAATATCATAATAAAATAAAATTTTTTAATATCACTAAAAAAATATAGACAAAATAATAACAAGTATAGTATTATGTAATTGTAGAAATGCTTTTCATAGATGTAGTATATGAAGATGAATTGCATAATAATGAAAAAATGGAATGGATATTATTTAGGGGTGAAAAATTATGAATCCATTAGTTATAAATTTACAAAAATGTAGTATACATGATGGACCAGGAATAAGAAGTACAGTTTTTTTTAAAGGATGTCCACTTGAATGTGTTTGGTGTCATAATCCAGAGAGTCAAACATATACAAAACAAGTTTTGTATAATGAAGAAAGATGTTCAAGATGTGAAGCATGTATAAACATATGTCCTCATAAAGCAATTTTCAAAGGTGAAACAAAAATATGTTTAGACCAAGATAAGTGTGAATTTTGTGAAACTTGCTTAGACTATTGTGTAAACAATGCAAGAGAGATTGTCGGTCAAGAGTATTCTGTAAAAAGCTTGGTTAAAGAGATAGAAAAAGATAGAATTTTCTATGAAGAATCAGGTGGAGGGGTAACTCTATCAGGTGGAGAAGTAATGGCTCAAGACATGGATTTTATTTGTGGAGTAATAAATATGTGCAAATCAAAGGGGATTCATGTAGCAATTGATACTTGTGGTTACGCGAAGTCAGAAAATTATGAAAGAGTCGCAAAATGTGCAGATTTATTTTTATATGATATTAAGCTTATTGATGAAGAAAAGCACATAAAATTTACAGGAAAATCAAATGACTTGATATTAAAAAATGTCAAACTTTTGAGTGAATTAGGAGCTAACATAAATATAAGGATACCGCTAATTGTAGGGGTAAATGTAGATGATGAAAATTTAGAGGTTAAAAAAATGATAGAATTTTTAAAGCCTTTGAATATAAAAGCTGTAAGTCTTCTTCCATATCATAATATTGGAAAACACAAGTATGATAAAATTTATAAAAAGTATGAGGGAGAAGAGTTACAAAGACCAACTGAAGAAAAATTAGAAGAAATAAAAAGGCTGTTTGAAGCAAGTAATTTCAATACTAAGATTGGGGGGTAATAAAATGTCAAGAGGAACTTTTGAGAGAACTAAAAAATTAAGAGAAGAAAGTGTTAATGCAGAACCACACATATCTATTGAAAGAGCAGTACTTATGACAGAAGCTTATAAAAAATACGAGGGAAGTGTAGAGATTCCTGTACTTCGTGCTTTATCATTTAAGCATTATATTGAGAATAGAACTCTTAGCATAAATGATGGAGAATTAATAGTAGGTGAAAAAGGTGATTCTCCTAATGGAGCACCAACATACCCAGAAATTTGTTGTCATACATTAGAAGATTTAGATGTAATGCATAACAGAGATATAATAAATTTCAGTGTATCTGAAGAAGCTAGAAAAATACAACAAGAAGAAATAATACCTTTCTGGAAAAAGAGACAAACAAGAGAAAAAATAATAAATGCAATGACACCAGAATGGCTAGCAGCATATGAAGCAGGTATGTTTACAGAGTTTATGGAGCAAAGAGCTCCTGGGCACACAGTTTGTGGAGATACAATATATAAAAAAGGGTTTTTAGATTTAAAGAAAGATGTAGAAGCAAGACTAAAAGAATTAGATTTTCTTAATGATTTAGATGCATATAATAAAAAAGCTGATTTGGAAGCTATGGCAATAGCTTGTGATGCAATGGTGATATTAGGTAAGAGATATGCTGAGAAAGCAAGACAAATGGCAGAAGAAGAAACAGACGAAGCTAAGAAAAAAGATTTATTACTAATTGCTGAAACATGTGATGTTGTACCAGCTCATAAACCACAAACTTATCACCAAGCTATACAAATGTACTGGTTCGTTCATATAGGGGTTACTACTGAACTTAATATATGGGATGCCTTTACTCCAGGAAGACTTGACCAGCATTTAAATCCTTTCTATGAAAGAGATGTAGAAAGTGGGATACTAGATAGAGATAGAGCGCAGGAATTACTTGAATGTTTATGGGTTAAATTTAATAATCAACCAGCACCACCAAAAGTTGGTATAACATTAAAAGAAAGTAGCACATATACAGACTTTGCAAATATAAACACTGGTGGAATAAATCCAGATGGTCAAGATGGTGTTAATGAAGTTAGTTATATAATACTTGATGTTATGGATGAAATGAAGTTGATACAACCAAGTTCAAACGTTCAAATAAGTAAAAAAACTCCTCAGAAATTCTTAAAGAGAGCTTGTGAAATATCAAGAAAAGGATGGGGTCAACCAGCATTTTATAATACTGAGGCAATAGTGCAAGAACTTATGGAAGCTGGAAAGACTATAGAAGATTCAAGACTTGGTGGAACTAGTGGTTGTGTTGAAACTGGATGCTTTGGTAAAGAAGCATATGTTTTAACTGGATATATGAATATTCCAAAAATACTTGAATTAACATTAAATGATGGATATGACCCAATTAGCAAAAAGCAAATAGGTATAAAAACTGGAGACCCTAGAAGTTTTAAATCTTATGAGGAATTATTTGAGGCATTTAAAAAGCAATTACACTATATGATTGATATAAAAATAGAAGGAAATGCTGTAATAGAAAATATATGTGCAAAACACATGCCTTGCCCACTTATGTCTACAATAGTTGATGATTGTATAGAAAAAGGCAAAGACTATCAAAGAGGTGGAGCAAGATACAACACTAGATATATACAAGGTGTTGGTATAGGAACTATAACAGATAGTTTAACAGCAATAAAATACAATGTATTCGATAAGCAAAAATTTGATATGGATACATTACTTAAAGCACTTGATGCTAATTTTGAAGGATATGAAGCTATACTTAATTTAGTTTCAAATAAGACTCCTAAATATGGAAATGATGATGATTATGCTGATGAAATAATGCAAGATATATTCAACACATATTATAATGAGGTAACTGGTAGACCAACTGTTTGTGGTGGAGAATATAGAGTAGATATGTTACCAACAACTTGTCATGTATATTTTGGTGAAATTATGGGAGCAAGTCCAAATGGTAGACTTTGTGCAAAACCAGTTTCAGAGGGAATCTCACCTGAAAAAGGTGGAGATACTAATGGACCTACAGCAGTTATAAAATCTTGTGCTAAGATGGACCATATAAAAACTGGTGGAACATTATTAAATCAAAGATTTGCGCCATCAGTAGTTCAAGGGGAAAAAGGATTGGATAATATGGCTAATCTAGTAAGAGCATACTTTAATATGGATGGGCATCATATACAATTCAATGTATTTGATAAAAATGTATTATTAGAGGCTCAAAAAAATCCTCAAGATTACAAAGACTTAATAGTTAGAGTTGCAGGATATAGTGACCATTTCAATAATCTAAGTAGAACACTACAAGATGAGATAATAGGAAGAACTGAGCAAACATTCTAGGATTGTTTGTAAACAAAATTTATTACTATGTAAAAACACAACTGGTATAATAGAGTATATACTATAGATACCATTTAAAAAATTTCAGATTAATTATGAGCTAACTTTCTAAATTGGAAGTTAGCTCGTTAAGTTTAATGAAAAAATCGTTAAATTTATATTTAATAAGCTTTATACAGAGCAATAATTTATATTAATAATATTAAGTTTTATGTGTATAAGACAATTTTAAGCAGTTAAAATATAGTTAATTTAGCTACTTTAAAATAAAAACTAATAGAAAAAAGGAGATTTGATATGAAAACTTTAGGATTTATTGGTTCAGGAAATATGGGAAGTGCAATGATAGGTGGTATAGTAAAATCAGGTCTAGTAAAAGCAGAAGATATAACTGTATCAGACTTAAGCCAAATCGCTTTAGATAAAGTAAAAGCAGAATTTTCAGTAAACACTACGACTGATTCAAAGGTAGCTGTTTCAAATTCTGATGTAATATTAGTCGCACTTAAGCCTAATATATGTGAAAAAGCTTTAGCTCCACTTAAAGAATTAATAGATGCAGATAAAATAATAGTGTCAATAGCAGCAGGAAAAACTATAGAAGCATTGGAAAATATTATAGGTTCAGATAAAAAAATAGTAAGAGTAATGCCAAATACTCCAGCTCTTGTTGGGGAAGGTATGTCAGCTCTTTGTAAAAATAATAATGTGACTGATGAAGAATTAAATATGATTAAGGCTTTATTTGAATCATTTGGAGAGGCAGAGATAGTATCAGAATATTTAATGGATACTGTTACAGGTGTTAGTGGTTCTTCTCCTGCTTATGTGTTTATGTTTATAGAAGCTATGGCAGATGCAGCAGTATTAGCTGGTATGCCAAGACAACAAGCTTATAAATTTGCATCACAAGCAGTTATGGGTTCAGCTAAGATGGTTCTTGAAACTGGTAAACATCCAGGTGAATTAAAGGATATGGTTTGTTCTCCAGCAGGGACTACTATAGAAGCAGTTAGAGTATTAGAAGAAGAAGGGTTTAGAGCAGCAGTTATAAAATCTATTGTTGCCGCTACAGATAAATCTAAAGATATGAGTAAATAATAAATTAAGAATAATATAAAAATAAATGTCTCAAAATAAATTCTTTAGTTTGTTTTGAGACATTTTCTATAGATATTAGTAAATATATTTTATAAAAAGAAGGACTTCTTATATTTTTTCCTTTTAAATTATGTAAATAGATGCTAATTTATTTACATACAAATTTATCTATAGAGTTGATATTTTTGATTTTATGCTATAATATAATCTTTCTATAAATAACTAGTAAAATCTATTCTTTTATTGTATTTTGTTATATAATATTATAAATATGTATTCATAATATTGATAAAGTAATAGATGTGAATGAAAGATTAAAATAGGTATTGAGAAGATGTATATTTATTCATATTTCTAGTAAAAAGTTAATGACATTTTAAAATAATTACAATAATAAATCACCTATTTCTAGATACTATGTAATGTTTTTTACAGATATATTTTAATCAAGTCTTATGTTGGAGTGTTTCTTTAATGAGACCTATTGACATTAAAAAATAATATTAAGACAAATTTAAAAAATTTGAGCTTGAATTTAAGGAACTTATTTTATTTTTCAAAAATGAAGTAAGCTTTTTTATTTTATTACAATGAGCACATATTGATTTATGTAAAAAGTAAATTTAAAAGATAAAAAGAGGTGATTTGTATGTGTAATGAAAATCATAAAAAAAACCACCAGCTTGCTTCAGAAGAATTTTATAAAGAAGTAGGAAAAAAATTAAAGAAAATTAAAACTACTAAACAGGCATTAACACTAATTACATTAGATTTTGATAATTTTAATTATATAAATGACTTCTTTGGGTATAAGGCTGGAGATTCAACACTAGAAAAGATAAGTGAACATTTTAATACACATCTTCAAGGAGATGATATTTTCTGTAAAGTTCATGCGGACCATTTTTTATTCTGTTTGCATACAGACAATCAAGTAATTGCATCACAAATGTTTTTACAACTTACAGACTTAAAGAAGGCATTGGAGAATATTCTTCCACCACATTATAATTTAGTTGCAAGTGCAGGAATTATTGTGGTTAGAGATGATGCCATAACACTTTCTGCATTACTTGATAAAGCAAACTATGCTCGTAAAAAATCTAAGGGAAATACCTTGAATACATTTAGCTTTTATGATGATAAAATGAGTCAGGAAGTTGAATGGAAAAAACAAATTACATTTATGATGGACTTCGCATTGAAAAATCATGAGTTTGAAATGTATTTACAACCAAAATTGTTAATTAAAACGGGTGAAGTTGTTGGAGCAGAGGCACTTGTACGTTGGAATAGTTCTGAGTTAGGTATGATTTATCCAGATAAGTTTATTTCAATCATGGAGCAAAACGGATTTATTAGACAACTTGACTTTTTTATGTTGGAGGAGGCCTGCCATTTCCTAAAATGTAGCAAAGAAAAGGGAATACCACAGCTTCCTATCTCAGTTAATTTCTCTAAAGCACATTTACAAACAGATAAATTAGTTGAAAAAATTTTTCAAACTGTAAATCGAATAGGTGTATCTACTCATATGATTGAAATTGAGTTTACTGAAAATTTATTTTCAGACAATATTAATAAATTAATTGAAATTGTTTCTGAACTTAAAATGCTTGGCTTTAAAGTATCTCTAGATGATTTTGGAAGTGCTTATTCTTCTCTTAATTATTTAAAAGATATTCCAATTGATATTGTCAAGATTGATAAAGCATTTTTAAATGCATCCACTAATACAGATAAGGGAAAGATTATTATTGCTAAAGTTATAGAACTGATTAAATCTCTACATATCTTATCAGTTATGGAAGGCGTAGAAAATGATGAACAAGTAAAATTTCTTCAAAAGCTAAACTGTGATTTAGGGCAAGGATATTTTTATGCTAAGCCAATGCCTGCTAGTAACTATATCGATTTTGTTAATAGTGGCTCTGTTATTGAAGATATACAGAAACATATTAGTGGAAAGACTGAAGAAAAACAGGATAAATCTCATATTTATGTAATTCCACAAGAATTTCAAATGGATAACTGGGAACTTTATACACTAGGTAAAAATATTGACATGGGTCTAATGAAAGGTTATCTCGATGGAGAAGCAACAGTTCAGTATGTCAATGACCGTGCATTAGAATATCTTGGTTACACTAGACAAGAATTTAGAGAAGTATTTAATAACAGTATAGTTGCATTTACACATCCAGATGATGCGCATATTGTTCAGAAGAATGCAGAGGAACTTATATCTAGTGGAAAGCCATTGAAATTTCAAACTCGTGCTATTCGTAAAGATGGAAAGATTATTGTGTTACAAGGGCGTTCTTCATGTATTATTGATAATCAAGGAAGACCTGTTGGTTTATATGCATTTCAAGATGTTACAGATGAATTGGATAAAACTGTACAATTAAAGCAATCTCTAGAAAATAAAATAAAAGAATTGGAAGAATCTATAGCATCTGAACAAGAAACCAAAGAAGCACTTCTTATTAGTGAAGAGAAATATCGTATTATTATAGAACAAAGTGATGATATTATGTTTGAATGGGATTTTAAATCAGATACAATTATATTTTCTGGAAGGTATGAAACCTTATTTGGATATTCGCCTTTTACAAGGCATATTACTGCTAATAGGGAAGTACGTAATAAGATTCATCCAGATGATTTAGAAGTTTTCGAAGAATGGATTGTAAATACATATAAAAAACCAGGATATTCAGTATCTAGTTATCGAATTAAGGATATTAAGGGGAATTACTTATGGATGAATTGTCGTTCAACTGCTATTTCTGATAGTAAAGGAAATATAATTAGAGCTGTAGGTGTATTTTCTAATATTAATGCACAAAAACAACAATTAGATGACTTAATTATAAAATCACAGTTAGACCCATTAACGAAATTATTAAATAAAGCTGAATTTAAAAATAGAATTGACCAATTTCTAAAATCATCCAATAATAAATTAGGTGCTTTCTTTATTATAGATATTGATAATTTTAAAGGATTGAATGACACTCTTGGTCATCAGTTGGGTGATAATATATTAATAGATGTAGCAAATAAAATAAGTGGTGTTTTTCCTGAAACAGATATGATTGGAAGAATAGGTGGTGACGAGATTGCAGTATACTTTCCTTATACAGATAGTAATATAATTAGAAGTAAAGCAGAGCATTTATCTCAATCACTTAGATTATCTTATTATGGTGCTGTAAGTAAGTATGAAATTTCAGGAAGTGTTGGAATATCTTTCTATCCTGAACATGGTGATACTTTTAATATGCTTTATCGTTTTGCTGATATCGCTCTTTATAATTCCAAAAATAATGGAAAAGATAGATATACTTTATATGATAATAATATTACAAATTCTCTTTTGGATAATAGCAATCAAGTAGAATATACAACCAATTTTTTAAATACATATTTTCAAAATGATATAACTTTTCGTGTTTTTGAAATGCTTTATGAAACAAAAAATGTATCTAAAAGCATTCAAAATATATTAAAGTTATTAGGTGAAAGATATAACATGGATAGAATATACATTTTTGAAATTGATGAAAAAAAACAACAGATTAGTAATACATATGAATGGTGTGCTCCAGGTATTTCATCTGAAATTGATTCTTTACAAAATATTCACTTAGGAGAGATTACTTCATATATAAGTCAATACAGTAATGAAGGTATTTTTTGTTGTAAAGACATTGAAAATACAACACCTGAGATTCGCAATATTTGTGCTCCACAGGGGATAAAATCCCTTCTTCATTGTGCCATATATAATGAAGGCGTTATGACTGGTTTTATTGGTTTTGACGTATGTAGAGAGAATTATAGTTGGACAGGAGAGGAGATTGCTATTATTGGATACATTTCTCGAATTCTTTCTGTATTTTTAATTAAGAACACTACAACAACAAAATTACGAACTAGCTACAAGAATTATGAAGAGATGGTAGAAAACCTAAATGGACATGTTTATGTTATTGACCCTAATACTTATGAAGTACTTTATGTAAATCGTGCAATTCAAGAATTAGGGCTTAGTACTGGTGAATCTTGTTATAAAATGGCGTTTGGTTCAGAGGAACCTTGCAAAAATTGTCCTATAAATAACTTTAATGATGAAATTCATTATGCGTCAGAAGAAATTTATTCTGAGGTATTAGATAGATGGGTAAATTCAGCAGCTTCAAAAATGAAATGGGAGGATGAGAAAGACGCAGTTCTAGTTTGCTGTACTGATATTTCAAAATATAAACATAAGGCTACAATATAGACTACTAAAATTTAGTGATTCTGGTATTCTTAGTTAATGAAAAGAAAATATATTATATTTAGCAATAAAATCAGAAAATTAGTGTTAGTTAATTTGTTTACTAGACAATTGACTGCAAAAGAGAAATTAGATAATATATTAGTTGATAGAAAATAACATGAACAAGTCTATAATTAATAGATTAAAATAGATTGACAATAATTAAAAATAAATCCCTATAATACTTTTAATAGTGATGTAGGGATTTTTAGATTATATTTTGTTTTTTAATCCATAGATTCCTTGAGAAATAAATGTACTGATAGTTTTTGCAGTTTTTTCTGGTGTTTTTGAATTGTTTATAACATATTCCATGGAAAGCATTTCTAGACAACTATCTACAATTCCTCCTACGATAAAAGCATCTAAAATATTTACGGTTTCTTTATCTTCTATTGTATGATTGCTTTCTTGAATCCCTTTTTTTAATATCTCTTTATACTTATAAAAAAAAGAAGCATTTTTACCATTACAAGATAAGTTTCTAATTGTATCAGCATGTTCTTGAAAAAATATAACTACCTTCAAAATCTGGGGATATGGGTTTTCAACAATATCATAGATATCATATTCTTTCATTGTACACAGGCATTTATTTAATAATTCTTCTTCTACTTGCTCCTGTACATCATAAATATCCTTAAAATGTGCATAGAATGTACCTCTACTTATATCGGCTAATTCTAAAATCTTGTTTACAGTAATTTTACTTACATCATTATGCATACTTAGTTTAATAAATGCTTGTTTTATTGATTCTCTTGATTTTCTTATATCTCTTCTTTCTTTTTTCATATTTTAACCATCTCCAATAGTCCTTAATAATTTTTTGATATATGTATAAATTTATACAAATTTAATTTAATTTGTATATAATTATACAAAATATTTAGAATTTATACGTTGTGTATAATATTATATAATAGTATACTCTATTTAAAATAAAAATCAAGGATTTAGAAAGGTAGGACATATATGAATAGTGTAAAAAAAGAAATAGAGAATATTGTATCTTCTTCTAAAAGAATCGGAAATGCATATCGTGATACTGGTATTGAAGTTGGAAAAGCTTATGCAAAAGCAGGTAAAAAAACTGCAAGATTATTCAAAGAATTATATGATAGTGAAGAAACATTTGAGGTACAAACAAAAGAAAAGTAATTTATAGAAATATATTAGTTATTGAGTGAGAAAGTATTACTTTTTATTGTTATAAATGCAATGAAACTATATTACATAGATTCTATATCAAATTAGGTAACTAAATAAATATTTTGAATTTATGACAAAAACCTACAAAAAAGAAGCTATCACATAGCAATTTAAAATTGTTTGTGTGATGGCTTCTTTTATTGTCATAATAAGATTTTTGTAGAAACTATCTTTAAAGGATAGTCCCTTAAATTTATTTTCAAATTAAAATATTCATATATTAGTGTGTACTGCTTTTTTTATTATCTTTCTCATCTGAGCAAGAATTAGAACTTGGACATCCAGAACAACCAGAGCATCCACTACAGCCATCTCCATTCTTTGTAGACTTGAATTTATTAAATAAAATCACAAATGCAAGAACTATAATTATTCCACCTATCAAAGCTTCCATTATTGAATTACCCATAAATAATACTCCACCAATACTTTTAACTATAAATGCCATTACCCATGCTAATATAAACTGATATGCAAATGATGCAAACATCATTTTATTGCCGTATTCTTTTTTCATAGTTGCAAGTGCAGCTATACATGGAGTATATAAAGCAGTAAATATCAAGAAAGTATATGCAGTAACTCCATTAAATATTGTTGGCAATACAACAGTTAGATTACCATATAGTATGTTTAAAGAGTTTACCACGATTTCTTTTGCGCCAAGGCCACTTAAAATAGCAACTGAAGTTCTCCAATCATCAAAACCAAGAGGCTTGAATATAGGGGCTATAATATGACCTAAGGTAGCTAAAAAGCTTACATTTATATCTTCTGTATATCCAAAAACATTAAATGAAGAAAGTCCCCAAATTACAACTGACATTGCAAACATAACAGTAACAACTCTTATTAAGAAACCTTTTGATTTATTCCAAGTATTTTTAATAAGTGCATCTATAGTAGGTATTCTATATTCTGGCAATTCTAATATAAATGGTTCAGATTCTGTTTTAAATGCTATTTTATTTAAGAATAGTGCAATTACTATTGCCATAACTATACCAACTAAGTATAGTGATGTAGTTACTAAGGCAGCATTATGTGGGAAGAATATAGCTACAAATAGTGCATATATAGGCAGTTTTGCTCCACAAGTCATAAGTGGCGCAATAAGAGCTGTGACTCTTCTATCTTTTTCACTTTCCAATGTTCTAGTTGCCATTATAGCTGGAGAAGAACATCCCATACCCATAACAATAGGTATAAAAGCTTTACCAGATAGGCCAACTTTTCTCATAACTTTATCCATTAAAAATGCTGTTCTTGACATATATCCACTATCTTCAAACAATGATATACCAAAAAATAATGTGAATATTAGAGGGAAGAATGGTAAAGTCCCACCAACACCTCCAATTATACCATCAACTATAAGTGATTTAAACCAAGGGCTAGAGTTAGATAACATATCACTAGCAGGTGTAGAGATATAAGTTTCTATAAGACCAGCAAAGCCCTCTTGTAATGGTCCTCCAACCCAATCAAAGGTAAATTTAAATAAGAGGAACAATACACCAATAAATATTGGATAGGCTAATATAGGATTTAAAACTATATTGTCTATTTTATCACTGATAGATTTTTTTTCTGTATATGTAGTTTTTGTACATCTTGATAAAATGGATTCTAATTTTTTGTATGTTTCCGTTTCACTTCCAAAGTTCGTTTGATATATAAAAGATTTTTGAGTAGCTTCTTTAATTTCTTCTTCTATTTTTTCAACACCATTTTTCTTCTTTGCAATAATTGGAACAACAATTACTCCAAGTTCTTCACCTAATTTTTTAGCATCTATATTAATACCTTTAGATTCTGCTATATCTAACATATTAAGAAGTATGACTATAGGTCTATTAAATTGCATAAGTTGAGTCGTTAAGTAGAGATTTCTCGATAAGTTAGATGCATCAACTACATTCACTATTACATCAACATCCTCATTTTCTAAATATGATTTAGAAACCTTTTCTTCATTTGAGAAAGTATCCATTGCATATATACCTGGTAAATCTACAACCTTTATTTCTTTCCCAATAAATCCTTCTTTTTTTTCTATAGTAACACCAGGCCAGTTACCTACATATTGATTTGAACCTGTAAGTAGGTTGAAAACAGTAGTTTTACCAACGTTTGGGTTTCCTAATAATGCTACATTAATCACAGGTAGCTCCTCCTCTATTATTGTAAAGAAATATTTTTAGCATCAGATTTTCTAATAGCAAGGTCAAAGCCTCTAAATCTGATTATAATTGGGTCTCCAAATGGAGCAACCTTTTTAACTTCTATTTCAGTACTATTTATACATCCAAGTGCAAGTAATCTTTTAGATAATTTAATATCTCCATCTATACTATTAATAAGTCCTTTTTCTCCTATTTTTAAATCGTAAACAGTCATTATTAGCACCTCCTAATGAAATTCATTATCATTAAAATTGTAACAAGTATGATACAAAAAGTCAAGAATTATAGAGGCAATTGAACATTGAGACCCCTAATATTTATTCTAAATAAATTAAAAAATATTTTAATCTAAATTAGGTGTTTTTATATCTTTTGTATTATAATGTAAGATGATAGATAAAATTTGGAGGAATTAACTTAATGAAAACTAGAAAAATGACATTTTTAGGTCTTATGATAGGGTATAGTTTAGCTTTATATGTATTAGAGACATATATACCAAATCCTCTTATAGTTATATTTCCAGGGGCAAAATTGGGTTTGAGCAATATTATAACTTTAATTTCATTAATGTTGTTAGGTGTCAAAGATACTGTTATAATTGTTACTATCAGGGTAATTTTGTCATCAATATTCGCAGGTCCTTTGTCCTATCTTCTATTTAGTATAGGAGGAGCTTATCTAAGTCTTTTATTTATGTATTTAGCAAGTAAAATAAAAGGTCTATCATTGATAGGGGTAAGTATCATAGGTGCAATAGGACATAATATAGGTCAATTAATAGTTGCAAGTTTAATCATAGAAAATATACTTGCTATAGGATACTTACCATTCATGTTAATGGCATCATTAGTAACGGGTATGTTTGTAGGCTTAGTGTCTAGGTATACAGTACCCAAGCTGGAGCATTTTTATAGTAAGTTTTATTGACATAATATTGACAAAATATAATATTGTTTGATAAAATGTATATAAAAATATACAAATTTGTAATAGTGGTGATTATTATGGCGAACAGTGAATTAGAAGCGTTAAAAAATGAGATTGAAGCAGTTAGAGAAGAGATAAATACATACATAGAATATCCAGAAATATTTCAAGAAGAGTTAGTAGAATCAAGTAAGAAAATAGATATATTAATAAATAAATACATGTACTTAAGCAAATAGCCCACAGTTGTGGGTTTTTTTGTATCAAAAATTAACAGATAGCCATATTTTACATATATTAATAATAATATTAAGATATAAAATAGTATTTCTGGTGTGTAAATTATCTGTAGGACATAATTATGATTAAGTCAGGAGGGGTTTATATTATGGTTGATATAGGAAGTAAGGAAATAGCAATAAGATTATTTTTAGCCCTAATAATTGGAGGAATAATAGGTTTAGAGAGAGAAAAAATAAGACAATTTGCAGGATTTAGGACACATATATTAATAGCAATAGGTTCTTGTATTGTTTCAATAACTTCAATTCAGTTGTTTTCTGATTATAATTTATATACAAATGCTGACCCAGCAAGAATGCCTGCTCAGGTATTATCTGGAATTGGTTTTTTAGGAGCAGGAGCAATTTTAAAAAATAAAGGTGGAGTAAAGGGGCTTACTACAGCTGCTGGGATGTGGGCAACTGCATGTATTGGAATAGCAGTAGGTTATGGTTATTATGAATTATCAATTTTAGGTGGGCTATTTGTAATGATAGCATTATTTGTACTTAGGATAATAAATACTTTTCTATTCAGTCAAGAAAAAAATGTTTTGATATTAAAACTAAGTAATTTGGATTCGATACCTTTTTTATATGATAAATTTGAAAAAAGTCAACTTATTGTAAGAAACATGGAAATAGAATGTCGTAATGAAGAATACTGGAAGGTTAATTTTTTTGTATCTTATGGCAAGAGAATACACTTACATGATGTTATGAAAGAAATAAATATGATAGAAGGAGTAATAAATGTAGATTATTTGGACTAAAATATATACAATATATTTTGTAAAGAGAATAAAATATAAATCAAATCAAAATAGAGGTGTATTATATGGAAACTGATAGAAGTAAAATAGAAGAAAAGTATAAGTGGAAGATAGATAAGATGTATTCTAGCAAAGAAGACATCGAAAAAGATATAAGCAAAGTAAAAAGTCTTATTCAAGAAGTAAAAGAATATAAAGGGAAAGTTTCTGAGAGTAAAGAGAATTTATATAAAGTATTAAATATTTCTGAAAATGCATCTAGAATTGTTCAAAATCTATATGTATATACTCATATGAAACAACATGAAGACACTAGAATTAATGACAATCAAGGTAGAGCTACTAAGACAGAGATGTTATCAACTGATTTGGGTGTAGCTACTTCTTATATAGTTCCAGAAATACTGGCTATAGAAGAGAATAAATTGAATGAATATTTAAAGGATGAGAAGTTATCTTTTTATACAAAGTATATCAAGGATATATTAAGAGATAAACCTCACACTTTGAGTGAGAAAGAAGAAGAAATACTTGCAGCTACATCAGAATTATCGACGGTTCCAGAAAATGTATATGATATGTTAACATATGCAGATATGGAATTTCCTGAGATTGAAGATGAAGAAGGCAATAAAGTTAAGCTTTCTCATTCTAATTACTCTTTATTTATAAAAAGTAAAAATGGTAGAGTTAGAAAAGATGCTTTTGAAGGTGTATTTTCAACTTATGGAAAATATAAAAATACATTTGCATCAACACTTTATGGTGGTGTAAAGTCAGAAATATTTTATGCAAAAACTAGAAAATATAATTCAGCAATAGAAGCTTCTTTATTTTCAGATGATGTAAGTTTGGATGTCTACAATAATCTTATATCAGCTATAGATGAAAGTCTCCCTACTTTGAATAAATATGTTGAACTTAAAAAGAAATTTTTAGGTCTAAATGAAATACACATGTATGATTTATATGTTCCTTTGACAGATAAGTTTGACATGGATATACCATATGATAAAGCACAAGATATCATATTAGAGGCACTTAAGCCTTTGGGAGAAGAGTACTTGAAAGTTATAAAAAGTGCATTTGAAGAAGGTTGGATTGATGTATATGATAATGAAGGTAAAAAAGGAGGAGCTTATTCTTGGGGAAGTTATGATTCGCACCCTTATATATTAATGAGTTATAAAAATGACCTTAATTCTCTATTTACTTTAATTCATGAGTTAGGGCATTCTGTCCATAGTCATTATTCAAGAACAAGTCAGCCATTTTTATATTCGGACTATAAAATATTCGTTGCAGAAGTTGCATCTACTTTAAATGAATTACTTCTTATAAATTATTTATTAGAAAATTCTAAGTCTAAAGATGAAACTATATATCTATTAAATTATTATTTAGAACAATTTAGGACTACAGTTCATAGACAAACTATGTTTGCTGAATTTGAGAAAATTGTACATGGAAGGGTAGAGAGTGGAGAGCCACTTACTGCTGATGAATTTACTGACATATACTATAAATTAAATGAAAAGTATTATGGAAAATCTGCAATAGTAGATAAACAAATAGGAATAGAGTGGGCTAGAATCCCTCATTTTTATTCAAACTTCTATGTATATAAGTATGCTACAGGATTTTCGGCTGCAAGTGCTTTAAGCCAACAGATACTTTCAGAAGGTAGTACTGCTGTAGATAGATATATAAACTTTTTAAAAAGTGGAGGGTCAGAGTATCCTCTAGAACAATTAAAATCTGCTGGTGTAGACATGACAAAAAAAGAGTCTATAGAGGAAGCCTTGAATGTATTTGCTGGTTTAGTTAATAAACTAGAAAAAGAGTTATAGAATATAATAAATCAATCAAAGACAACTTAAAAAAATTAAACTAATTTAGAATATACCCTATGAAATTAAATTTTTACATGCATTTAACAATATTTACACTTACTTAACCTCGCTCTAATATTCACTTAACAAAAAATATGTATTATTAAAATATAGAAAATATGAAAACAAAAAAATTAAAATATAAGCGGGGGTAAGTGAAATGTTTAAAAAGAAAATAGGAGTTCTTTTAGCTAGTACAATGTTAGTTGGAGTTTTAGCAGTAGGATGTGGCTCTGGTTCAGGAGGTTCAGGAGACTCAAATAAGGTTTCCGTTTCAGGTTCGACTTCAATAGGTCCTCTTATGGAGACTATAGGAGAAAAGTTTCAAGAAAAAAATGAAGGTGTTAGTGTAGAAGTACAACAGATTGGTTCTTCTGGAGGTATAAAAAATGCTATGGAAGGAACATCTGAGATAGGAATGAGTTCAAGAGATTTAAAAGATGAAGAAAAAAGCGCTGGATTAAAGGAAACTAAGATAGCAATAGATGGAATAGCATTAATAACTAATACTGCTAACCCAGTAAAAAATCTAACAATGGATGATGTTAAAGGTATTTATACAGGAAAGATAACTAACTGGAAAGACGTAGGAGGAAATGATGCACCAATAGTAATTGTATCAAGAGAAGAAGGTTCAGGAACTAGAGATGGATTCCAAGAAATTGTAGGATTCAAGTCAGAAGAATTAACTAAAGATGCACAAATAAGTGATGGTTCAGGAAATATAAAAACTACAGTTGAAGGAAATGAAAATGCTATAGGATATATATCATTTGGATATGTTGATGAAAAAGTGAATAGTTTAAAAGTAAATGATGTTGAAGCAACTGATGCCAATGTAATAGCTAATAAATATCCAATATCAAGACCATTTATACTAGTTAATAAAGAAGATAACTTATCAGAAAAAGGCAAAGCTTTAATAGATTATATATTAAGTGATGAAGGACAAGCTCTTGTTTCAGAGAAAGGATTTATTAAAGTTAATCAATAAGATGAATATTTAATATAAAATAGATATAGTACCCTGTGAGATAAGCACCTAAAAATGTTGCCTACTTGCAGGGTATTGTCTATTATTGGTGGTATAAATATAAACATTTTAATTACATAATAGATATTTTAGTACATTATCTCTGAAGAATATTGGAATATTGACAAAATAATATTACAATGTTAGAATAAAAAGGAAATTTATTAAAATGTATTAAAATTTTTTAACAAAAATATTTTAGAAACTGAGAAGTATACCTTATTATTGGGCATCTAGAGGTATATGGAGTTAGTGGTGCAACCGGCTATGAATATAATCTTATATTGCATGGCCTTTTTTTGTTTTAAATTTAACAAAAATATTTAAAAATCTAAAAACTATTGCATTAGTAGTTAGATTTAATTTGATACGTGTAAATTTGGCTTTTAAAGTAGCCATTTGTTGGAAAAGGGGAATTTTTAAAAAAGTATAATGCAATTATAATAAAAAAATAAAGTCTTTATAAATATTAAGACATGAAATATAAACATTTTGTAACAATACATTTACCAAAATAATCCAATTTATTTTATATTATAACTATATAAACCATATAAATCAATACTCAAACTGGCTTATTGACAAGTTTCTAGAGAAATAATAAATTTATAATATAAAATTGCTTTAAGCTCCATTTTCCAACAATCGGAGACTTTGATTAGTATTTAATAATGAATCTTAATATTTAATACAATATTCAAGAATTATTCAAAAATACTTAAGTTTTATAGTCTAGTTTGTAAAGATATTATAAAATAATAATACCAGTTATATAAAAAATAAAATATCATAATTTGTAATGATTAAAATCTGAGACTATGATTGAAATATTTTTGAATGGAGTGGTGTAATGTATAACTTACTAGTTGTAGATGATGATGTTGATATTTTAAATATAAATCAAATTTATTTTTCAAATATAGGTTTTAACGTATATACATCTAAGACAGCTAAAAGTGCTATGAAGATAGTAGAAAGTGTGGTTTTAGATTGTATAATTCTAGATATTTCATTGCCGGACTTAGATGGATATAAAGTATGCAATGCTATAAAAGAAAAGGTTAACATACCTATAATATTTTTATCTAATTATGAACATGAGGAAGAAAGAGTTCAGGGATTTTTAGCTGGAGGAGATGATTATATAACAAAGCCATATAGCTTAAAAGAACTTGAACTTAGAATATATGCTCGTATGAGGCAATATAAAAATATTACATCGGTTCCTAATGTGTTAAAGTTTTCATCTTTAGTAATAAATGTGAATTCAAGAAAAGTAACTTTTGACGAAAAAAGTATCGACTTAACCACCATGGAGTTTGAAATACTGCTGTTTCTAGCTGAAAATAAAGAACAAGTATTCTCAAAAATAGAAATATATAATCAAGTTTGGAAAATGCCTGATATTGGAGAACAACATACAGTACAGGTTCATATTGCACAGATGAGGAAAAAAATTAATTCTTTAAGCAGAGAACATCAATACATTCAAACCGTATGGGGAAAAGGATATAAGTTTGTACCGTAAGTGAGATGCTGTAATCAATAAATAGTTCTTGTTTTATTTAGTACTACTATGAAAGAGATGTGGTTGATGCAATGAAAAAGTATAACATACTAAAAGGAACTCTCATTGTATTGATAGTCTCTCTGTTGGCAATAACAGGATTAAATCTTCTGTATAAATATGATAACAAATATACATATAAGTCTATTAGAGCAAGTAATGGAATCTTAACTATAAATAATGATACTTTTACTAAAAATAAACTTGTTTTCCTAATAGATGACTGGGAGTTTTATAATCATAAAATATTTAAACCGAATGATTTTATAAAGCAACATATAGAACCAGAATACATTTTTATAGGTCAATATCCAGATTTTTCTATGAGAAAAGAGAATCAGTCACCATATGGCAATGCAACTTATCGTATGAAGATAAAAAATGAAGGTAAGGATAAGGTGTTGAGTCTAGAGATTCCTGAAATTTTTTGTGCAAGTGAAGTATGGATAAATGGAGAAATAGTTTCTAAACTGGGAGAGGTAGGAACAGAAAAATATAGACCAAAAATTAAAAATTCAGTAGTAAGTTTTGTAGCAAAGAAAGATACAGAAATTATAATCAATGTTTCTAATTTCTCACATTATTATAGTGGTATGTATTATCCACCTGCATTAGGAGAAACAAAAGACATAAGTAATATGATATTTTATAGATTACTTTTTTATAGTATAATTTGTTTCACAACTTTTGCAATAGCTGTATTTTCACTAGCTGTTTGGTTTTTATCAAAAAAAAGCAAACTCTACTTTTATTTTGGATGTATGTGTATTTTCTTTGCAATACATGTCTCATATCCTTTTGTACATTTACTGGGACTTCCATTAGTAAACTTTACATATGCAGTTGAAGATGCATCATATTTTATAGCGGTCTTATGTATTATTTGTATAAATGGGAGTATATCAAAAATAGAAGAAAATAAAGGATATAGATTTTTAATTTTGCCATTAGGAATTACAATGTGTATCGTATCTATTGTGATACCAGTTGTTCTTCTCCCATATGATATATATTTTGTTAACATGTATGGAAAATTAATAGATATATATAAATATATTGTATTTATTTATATCTTTGTGTCTTCACTAGTTTCAATCTACAAAAGGACATGCTCTAAACATATAAGTTCTTATATTTTAGTTTCAGTGAACATTGTGTTTGGTATTAGTGTATTATTTGATGCAGTAACGAGTAATAGGTTTGAGCCTATATTTACTGGATGGCAAACAGAATACTGTGGATTTATAATTGTAATTTTATTTTCTATTATGATGATACATAGGAACAGGATGATAATAAGGGAAAATGAAAAACTCACAAAGAATCTTGAACATGAAGTTGAAGTAAGAACTAGTGAACTTACAACACTATTAAATGAACGTAAAAAGTTTTTGGCTGATGTAGCTCATGATTTAAAAGCACCTGTTTCAGCTATACAGGCATTTATAGATTTAATAAAGGTTGGTAATATTCATGTAGATGAAGAGACAAAATCTTATCTATATGCCATAAATCAAAAATCAAATGAGGTACAGAATAGAGTACGTAGTCTACAAGAATTTACATCACAAGATAAAGAGATTGGTATTAGTGAGAAGATATGTCTAAATGATTTTATCAAAGAGATATATGAAAATAACTTACCAGACACACAAGCATGTGGTGTAAATTTTGAATTGAGTATATTAGATAAAAAAATATATGCAAAGATAAATAAAGAAAGATTGGCTAGAGCATTTGAAAATTTAATTTATAATGCTTTAAGCTTTACTTCATATGATGGGAAGATAAGTTTGTCAATGAATAAAGAAGATGGATTTGCAGTCATTAAGGTTTCTGATAATGGGAAAGGAATACCACCAGAAAATATACCAAAGATATTTGAACGATTCTTTACAGCAAGAGATACTGACATTTCAACAGGTCAAGGGTTAGGGTTATATATTGTAAAGTCCATTATAAAAGAACATAATGGAGAAGTTTTTGTAGATTCGCAGTTAGGAAAAGGAACTGTTTTTACAATAAAATTAAGTCTATGTTTTTCATAATAATGGGTTATTTAATATAAAAGAATAATGATATTTAGGAGTGATTATAATGCAAACTAAGATATTAATAATAGATGGAGACAAGAATAATTGCCAGGAATTGAAAAACTTTTTAGAAGGAAAAGGGATAACTATAGATTTAGCATATAGCTGTGAAGAAGCTATTGGAAAAATATTTAGTAATAGATATGATTTAATATTTTTAGAGATAATCCTAACTGATGGTGATGGATGGACTCTTTGTAAGAAAATAAGAAATGTAACTACTTGTCCAATTGTTTATATGACTTACATAAATGAAGACCAAAGCATTTTAAATGCCTTAAATTCTGGCGGAGATGATTACTTAATTAAACCTCTAAATCTGGAAATTTTATATGCAAAAGTAAAAGCAATTTTAAGAAGAGTAAATTCATATGTAAATAGCAATGAAAGTAATTCGAAATTAGAGGAATATAATAGAACTAGTGGAGTAATAAAATTAGAAGACAAAATAATAAAATTAACTCCAACAGAAAATAAATTATTAAATTATTTTATAGAGAATCCCGAAAAGACATTAACTACTAAAGAGATATATGAACATGTGTGGTTAAATGAATATTTAGAAGATAATTATAGTGTAGTAGTTGCAGTGAACGGATTGAGAAAGAAAATAGAAAAAGATTATAAAAATCCTCAAAAAATTATAACAATAAGAGGAGCAGGATACTATTTTAATAAGGAATAATATGAATGTATAGGTTATAAAGGACTAAATTTAATTAATAAATATCAATAGCAGATATAAGTAATGAGTTACATGGAAAATGTATTATTACTTATATCTGCTATTTTAATATAATCAAATAACATCATAATGTAAACTAAATGTCAAAAATAGTTCTAAAAGTAAAATCGATGTTAAAAAAGTGAATATAATTTTACACTTGTTTAACTTAATCCTAATATAGATTTAACTTAAAAAAAGTAGAATAAAAGTATAGAAAATTTAATTGATACGAATTATAAAAATTTAAATTTTGAATACAGAATTAAAATCGATAAGTATATTTTAATGGGAGGATATTATGATAGTAAAATCTAGGTTAGTAGGTTTAGAAAAAAATGACAATAATGGTAACAAGACAAAATATATAGTTGAAAAAGTAGCAAAAAATATTTTTCTACTTAGTGCTTTGGTAGCAGTTGCAAGTTTACTTTTGATAATAGGATTTGTATTTTATAAAGGTCTAAGACCATTTATATTTGAGGGATACTCATTTATAGATTTTTTAACTGGTGCAGATTGGGTTCCTTCTGCTAATAAATTTGGAATATCATCTATGATAGTAGCTTCAATATTTGCAACACTTGGAGCACTTGTGATAGGAGTACCAGTAGGAATATTAACATCTATATTTATAGCAGAAGTAGCACCTAAGAGATTAGCAAAAATAATGTCACCAGCAGTTGAACTTCTAGCAGGTATACCTTCAGTATTATATGGTGTATTTGGTCTTGCGGTGATAGTTCCAATGATACAAAACATATTCAATCTTCCAAAAGGTCAAAGTTTATTAGCAATAGTAATAGTATTAGCAGTAATGATGTTACCAACAATAATATCTGTATCAGAAACAGCTATAAGAGCAGTACCAAAAGCATATAAAGAAGGTTCATTAGCACTTGGTGCATCAAAAATAGAAACAATATTTAAAGTTGTATTACCAGCTGCAAAATCTGGAGTATTAGCTGCAGTGGTATTAGGAGTAGGGAGAGCTTTAGGAGAAACAATGGCAGTAATACTTGTTGCAGGGAATTCACCAGTTATGCCAACTTCAATAACAGATAGTGTAAGACCACTTACAACTAATATAGCACTTGAAATGGGATATGCGTTTGGTACACATCAAGAAATGCTATTTGCAACTGGAGTAGTATTGTTCACATTTATATTAATCTTAAACTTAGTTTTAAATAAACTTTCAAATAAGGCGGTAAATTAGAATGAGAAAGTTCAGAGAAAATACATTAAAGTTATTAGTATACCTATCAGCACTATTTACAATAGTATCGTTAGTAGTCATAGTAGGATTTATATTTATAAAGGGAATTGGAAATATGAATTTTAATTTCTTATTTAGCAATTATTCAGCATCAGGTGATGGTGGTATACTTCCAATGATAATTACAACATTATACACAGTAGTAGTTTCTATAGTTGTAGCAACTCCTATAGGAATCTTAGCTGCTATATATTTGCAAGAGTATGCAAAAAAAGGAAAAGCAGTTACAGCAATAAGATTTGCAACTGAAAGTTTATCAGGAATACCATCTATAGTGTATGGATTATTTGGAGGAATTTTCTTTGTTGTTACATTAAAAATGGGATACTCAATAGTTGCAGGTTCTCTTACAGTAGCAATAATAATTTTACCAGTAATAATTCGTACAACAGAAGAAGCTTTAAAGACAGTTCCTCAAGCATATAGAGAATCATCATTAGCATTAGGGGCTACTAAATTTCAGACTTTATACAAGGTAGTACTTCCAAGTGCGATACCAGGAATCCTATCAGGAGTAATCTTATCAGTTGGTCGTATAATTGGGGAATCAGCTGCAATCTTACTTACAGCAGGTACTGTAGCTAAGATGCCAGGTGGAATATTTGATAGTGCAAGAACACTAACTGTACACTCATACTTGCTAACTAAAGAGAGTGGAGATATAGCAACAGCAGCTAGTATAGGAATTGTTTTGATAGTAATTGTATTAGCACTAAACATGCTAGCAAGATTTGTCGCTAAGAAATTGAATAAGGCTAATTATTAAATTTAAGAGGTGTGAATAATGGAATTAATCGATAAGATAAAAATGAGTGTAAAAGATTTGGATTTATTTTATGGTGACAAGCAAGCATTAAATAAAATAAATATGGATATAAAAGAAAATAAAGTTACTGCTTTAATAGGACCATCTGGATGTGGAAAATCAACTTTTATAAGAACATTAAACAGAATGAATGACCTAATAGAAGATGTAACAATTAAAGGAAACATCTTTGTGGATGGAGAAGACATATATACTTCAGATGATGTAATAAATCTTCGTACTAAAGTAGGGATGGTATTTCAAAAACCAAATCCATTTCCTATGAGTATATATGATAATGTTGCATATGGTCCTCGTACACAAGGACTAAGAGATAAGAAACAATTAGATAAGATTGTAGAAGAGAGTTTGAAAGGGGCAGCTATTTGGGATGAGGTTAAAGATAGACTTAAATCATCTGCATTAGGACTGTCTGGTGGACAACAACAACGTATATGTATAGCAAGAGCAATTGCTATGAGACCAGAAGTTATTCTGATGGATGAACCTACATCTGCCTTAGACCCAATTTCAACATTAAAAGTTGAGGAACTTATAGAAGACTTAAAAAAAGACTACACAATAGTCATAGTTACTCATAATATGCAGCAAGCTGCTCGTATATCAGATGAAACAGCTTTTTTCTTAAATGGAGAGGTTATAGAATTTAGTGATACAAAAACTATGTTTACCACTCCTGTAGATAAAAGAACAGAAGACTATATAACAGGTAGATTTGGTTAAAATATATAACTATAAAGGAGTTAGACAATGGTCAATAATAGCTTAGATATAAGTATTGATACTTTAAAGGAACAAACAGTACTTATGATGGAAAAATGTGAAGAAGCAATAGAAAAGTCTGTGACTTGTATGATAGAGAAGGATTTAGAGGGTGCAAGAAAAGTAGTAGAAAATGATGAAGAGATAAATAAATTGAGAGAAGAGATAAGAGATAAGAGTATAGAACTAATAGTATTAAAGCAACCAATGGCAAGAGACTTAAGATTTATCTATTCATTAGGAAATATATCAATAGAGTTAGAAAGAATAGGAGATTATGCAGCCAACATAGCTAGAGAAATGTTGAAAATAGGTGGAGAAGCTTATATAAAAGAGCTGATAGATATTCCTAAGATGGCAAAAGAGTGTAAGGATATGATGTCTCAGACTAGAGAAGCTTTAATCTTATTTGATGCAAGTATAGCTTATGATGTAGGAACTAAAGATGATATTGTAGATGGTTTGTATGAACAAGTACAAATTGATTGTCTAAAAATAATGCATGAAAATACGAATACTATAGACCAAGGAGTAAAACTTTTACTTATAGGAAGATACCTTGAACGAATTGGAGACCACATAACAAATGTATGTGAAAAGATAATTTTTGCAATTGAAGGTAAAATGGTAGAGATAGGATAAAAAAACTGCTTTAAAGCAGTTTTTTTTATTGTCTAAATTAAGAAGTAATTGATAAAAAAATATGATTAATGGGTAAATTTAAAAAATTGTGATATACTAGGAACATATTAAATATGAGGATGCGTATTTTATATAAGGTGCTTTTTAGGAGGTGGAACTTTGAAACTTCAAAAGATGGGTATGAGAACCATAAAGACAGGAATTAGTGTAACTTTATGTATGCTTCTTGGTGACTATTTAGTTGAGAATATGTTTTATTCTTTGGTAGCATGTATAATTTCTGTTCAAGATACAGTAAAAGGTTCTTTAAAAACAGGAATCAATAGAGTGGAAGGTACTATTTTAGGTGGTATAATAGGATTCATATTTGCCATCACTAAAGCTGGAGACCCATTTTTATGTGGTCTAGGAGTAATGTGCTCAATATATTTATGTAATCTGTTTAAAATAAAGTCAGTAGTAGTTGCTTGTGTAACCTTTCTGGCTATACATTTAGGTGTAGGTAATAATGACCCTGTATATTATTCTTTACATAGAGTATTAGATACATCTGTAGGTGTTTTATTTGGGGTACTTGTTAATTATTATGTTGCTAGACCAAATTATCTAAATAGTGTTATAGATGAATTTAAAAAGATAGAAGAACTTTCAATGTTACTTATTGAAGATAAAATACTCAGAAAAAATAATTTAGATGTAGAGAGATTTGAAGAAGAAGTAGAAAAATTAGAAGAAATATACTCAAAACTTATTGATGAGTTGGATTATAGTTTGAGTGAAACTAATATAGAAAAAATTGAGAATGCCTTAAGGATATGTAGAGAGATACATTTTCACATGCAGTCTATAGAGTTACTAGAAAATAAACTTTATTTGAAGGAGCATACATATAAATACCTTAAGAAAATATATAATGTAGATGAATTAGACTGGAATATAGATGAAGAAAAAAGTCCTGTATTCAACTATCATTTAATGAAAATAATGCTTGAAATAGAGATGTTAAAGAAATTAAATAAATTATATCAATAATAGTAAGTAAATAATAAATAAAAAATAGTATCTTTGTAAATATTAAACATATATAAGTTTAATTTACGGAGGTACTATTTTTTATGGATACTAAAAATGATAATTCTAAAATATTAGAAATATATAAGATGAAGCTTTTTGGAGAACTTGTAAAGGCAGTTTGGAATGATGATACAGAGGATATTGAAAACTTACCTGAAAAAATATTAAATGAAAACTTAAATGAAAATTTAAAAACTAATTTTGGTGAAAAATTTGATAAAGATACTATGGTAAATTTAATTAGGGTGACTATGGGATTAGATGTAACAGGAGACACAGACAAAAATTTAAAAGATACACTACATGAAGCTGTAAATTTAGATGAAGTCAAAAGACCAATAATATCTATAATATCAGATGCTTGCAAATATTGTGATGAAAATAATAAGGAAGATAAGTCATGTAAAATAAGAAGCAAGCATATTAATTGTAATGAGGAAGATGTATGTAGTGCTTGTGGTGATTGTGTATCAAGATGTAAGTTGGGTGCAATATCAGATAAGATAGAATTTATACCAATGATAAAATTGTTAAAAGACATAAAGAGTCCTGTATATGCAATAGTAGCACCAGCTTTTGTAGGTCAGTTTGGAAAAGATGTAAGCCCTGGTAAATTAAGAACTGCATTAAAAAAGATAGGCTTTGAAGATATGATAGAAGTTGCTTTGGCGGCGGATATGCTTACTGCAAAAGAAGCATATGACTATTACGAACATATGAAAAAAGATGAAGAAGGATGCTTTATAACTAGTTGTTGCTGTCCTATTTGGGTCAGCTTGATACAGAATAGTTTTCCTCAAATATTGGAGAATGTATCGCCATCTGTTTCTCCTATGATTGCTTGTGGTAGAGCTGTAAAAATTTTGAATCCAGATGCTAAAGTTGTATTCATAGGTCCTTGCATGGCGAAAAAGAAAGAAGCAATGTTAGAAGATATAAAGGATGCAGTTGATTTTGTGCTTACATTTAAAGAGTTACAAGAAATATTTGATGCATTAGAGTTAAATCCAGCGATAATGGATGAAAGTAATAGAGTAGAGGCATCCCTTTCAGGTAGAGTTTATGCTAGAACAGGAGGTGTAAGTAAAGCAGTTAAATTATCAGTTAGAAGAATTGACAAAAACATAAAATTTGAAGAAAAAGCATTTGAAGGAACAAAAGAATGTATGGACGGTTTAAAGAAAGTTTTAAATAATGAGATAGAAGCTACATTTATAGAAGGAATGGGGTGTGTAGGAGGCTGTGTGGGAGGTCCTAAGCGTATTCTAAGTGTAGAAGAAGGAACTAAAAATGTCGATGAATATAGTGAAAGTACAAATATGGAAACTCCGTTTGACAATTTAAATGTATTACAATTTTTAACTTCTTTGGGAATCAAAAGAGTAGACTCTTTAGGAGAAAAGGAAGAAGAAAAAGTTAAAAAAATATTTAGTAGAGATATAAAAAGCAATAAGAAAGAGAATAAGTATAAAAAATAATTTTTTTACTCTTAAACTTATGCTTTTATAAAAGGGAGATATGGGGGATGAAAATTAAAGATAATAAGACTGCTTTTCATGTAATTATAAGGATATTTCTTATAGCTGTTTTAATTTTAACTGGAACATTATTAGAAGAAAAAATTAATAATGTTCCAGTCCAAAATATAAGCACAAAAGATGAAAATACACTAGAATTACTTTCTCAAAATAATACTTTAGGAGAAATTATGTATAAAGCATCTCAAGAGGAAACAAAAGGGCCAGGAGCTACTTCTGAAAAAGTAGCATACATAACAATAGATGATGGACCATCAAAATATACAAATGCACTTCTTGATATTTTAAAAGAAAATGATGTCAAAGCGACATTTTTCATGCTTAATCAAAATATGAAAAACCATAAGGAAGAAGTAAAAAGAGTACTAGAAGAAAAAAATTCAATAGGTTTTCATAGTGTAAGTCATGATATACATAAGCTATATAAAAGCCCAGAGGTAACAGTTGGGGAGTTTAATACATGTAATGATACTTTACAAGATATAACTGGTCAGAGTTCAAAATTAATAAGATTGCCATATGGAAGTAAGCCATATATGCCAGAAGGTTCATATAGTAAACTTATGGCAAATGATTACTTAATTTGGGATTGGAATTTGGATACACAAGATTGGAAATCTTCTACAAGTCAAATAGTTAGTAATATATTGTATTATGGAAGAAAAAGAGATGAATTGGTAGTGTTAATTCATGAGAAAGAACAAAGTTTAAATGCTCTAAATAACATTATAAGAATTTTAAAAGAGAGAGGATATACAATATTACCAATTACAGAGAATATCACACCTAAAAATTTCTGGCAAGAAAACTTATAATAAATTTAAATATAGTAAAAAATAAAGTAAATTATTTATGAAATAAAACATATAATTTATAAAATAGAATATAAAAAATACAGAATAATAAAGGGAATATAAAGAAAATATAATTTAAAATTAAGAAAATACTGTTAAGATTTAAACAAAATAATAGTATAATTTACTGTCATGATAAAATAAGTTGGAAAGATGGTATATAAAATAACAATTATCATAAAATATAAAAAGACAATTGAGAAAATTCAGAAAAAATAAAATAAAAATAATTGACAAAAAGAATAATATTTGTATATAATAATATGTAACATTAAAGACTGAGAAGAAGAGGAGTAAGTAAATACTACTAAAAGAGAGGAAAATTCATTGGCTGTAAGATTTTCTAAGTATAAGGTTTACTGAATGTAGCTTTGGAGTTTCTAAACTGAACTGTTAGTAAGTTTAGACGGTTAGAACCGTTAAATTCTTTGAGAGTCAAAGTTGATAAAATAACATTAAGTAATATTTAGTTATATATTAATGTGTTTTAAGCTTTGGAATTAAGGTGGTAACGCGAGCTTTTCGTCCTTTTTAAAGAGGATGAAGGGCTCTTTTTTATTTCTAGAGATATTTTAAAAATTTATTTATAAAAATATAGGAGGCAAGACAATGGAAAATACGAACTTATCAAAAACTTATAATCCAAAAGATTTTGAGGCTAGGTTATATAAAAAATGGATGGACGAGGGGTATTTTAAATCTAAACCAAATCCAGATAAAAAGCCATTTACAATAATGATGCCACCACCAAACATAACAGGACAATTGCATATGGGACACGCTCTTGACCATACACTTCAAGATATATTAATTAGATGGAAGCGTATGGATGGGTATGAAGCTTTTTGGCTTCCAGGAACAGACCATGCTTCTATAGCAACTGAAGTTAAAGTTGTTGAAAGAATAAAAAAAGAAGAAGGTAAAACAAAGTATGAAATAGGTAGAGATGAATTTCTAAAGAGAGCTTGGGAATGGAAAGATGAATTTGGAGGAAAGATATCTAATCAGCTTAAGCAATTAGGAGATTCTTGTGATTGGGACAAAGAGAGATTTACTATGGATGAAGGGTGCAATGAAGCAGTTATAGAATTCTTTGTAAAATTGTATGAAAAAGGTCATATATACAGAGGAAATAGAATAATAAACTGGTGCCCAGATTGTAAAACTACTTTATCAGATGCAGAAGTTGAACATGAAGAACATGACGGAAACTTTTATCATATAAAATATCCACTAAAAGATAGTGAGGATTTCTTAGAAATAGCTACAACTAGACCTGAGACAATGATAGGAGATACTGGTATAGCAGTAAATCCAGAAGACGATAGATACAAACACTTAATAGGAAAAACAGCAATACTTCCATTAGTAGGAAGAGAACTTCCAATAGTTGCAGATAGTTATGTTGACTTAGAGTTTGGAACTGGTGCAGTTAAGATGACTCCAGCACATGACCCTAATGATTTTGAAGTAGGATTAAGACATAATCTTGAACAGTTAAACACTATGAATGAAGATGGAACTATGAATGAAGTTTGTGGAAAATATGAAGGTATGGATAGATTTGAGTGTAGAAAAGCTATCGTAGCAGACTTAAAAGAGCAAGGTTACTTAATTAACATAAAAGAGCATAATCATAATGTAGGAACTTGTTATAGATGCCATACAGTAGTTGAGCCTAGATTATCAGAGCAATGGTTTGTTAAGATGGATGAACTTGCAAAACCAGCTATAGATATTCTTAAAAATGGAGAACTAGAATTTGTTCCAGAAAAATTTGATAAAACTTATTTACAATGGTTAGAAAATATAAGAGATTGGTGTATATCAAGACAATTATGGTGGGGTCATCAAATACCAGCTTATTATTGTCAAGAATGTGGAGAAATAGTAGTAGCAAAACAAATGCCTGATAAATGTCCTAAATGTGGAAGTACTCATTTTAAACAAGATGAAGATGCATTAGATACTTGGTTTAGTTCTGCATTATGGCCTTTCTCTACTCTAGGATGGCCAAATAAAACTGAAGCTTTAGACTACTATTACCCAACAAGTGTACTTGTTACAGGATATGATATAATATTCTTCTGGGTAGTTAGAATGGCTTTTGCAGGTATGTTCTGTATGAATGAGAAGCCATTTGACCATGTATTAGTTCATGGATTAGTAAGAGATTCTCAAGGTAGAAAGATGAGTAAATCTTTAGGAAATGGTATTGACCCATTAGAGATAATCGAGCAATATGGAGCTGATGCACTAAGATTTACATTAACAACTGGAAATTCCCCAGGAAATGATATGAGATTTTATATGGAAAGAGTAGAATTTGCTAGAAACTTTGCTAATAAATTGTGGAATGCATCAAGATTTGTATTTATGAATATTGATGAAGATATAATTAAAAACATAACTAGAGAAAGTGTTAAGGATAATTTAACTCTAGCAGATAAATGGATAATATCAAGAGCAAATAATATTGTAAAAGAAGCAACTAATAACATGGATAAGTTTGATTTAGGAATAGCACTTCAAAAGATATACGATTTCACTTGGTCAGAGTACTGTGACTGGTATATTGAAATGGTTAAACCTAGATTATATGGAGAAGATACAGATGCTAAGTCTGCAGCATTATACACATTGACTTATGTTCTTGAAAAGATATTAAAATTATTACATCCATATATGCCATTTATAACAGAGGAGATATACACTTACCTTCCTACTGTTGAAGGATGTATAATAGTATCTGAGTGGCCAAAATATAATGAAGAAGATAATATGGTTGAAGAAGAAGAAATGATGAATTTATTGATGGAAGGTATAAGAAGTATAAGAAATGTGAGAGCAGAAATGAATGTACCACCTTCTAAGAAAGCTAAGTTGATAATAGTACCAAGTGAAGAAAAGGTAGAAGCTATTGAACTTGGTAAAGATTATTTTATAACTTTAGCATCTGCTTCAAATGTTGAAATAGCAAAAGATAAATCTAATGTTCCAGAAGATGCAGTTGGAGTAGTTATTGATGGTGTTGAAATATTTATACCTCTTAATGAACTAGTTGACTTTGAAAAAGAAATTGAGAGATTATCTAAAGAAAAGAAAAAATTAGAGGGAGAAATAAAGAGAGTTAATGGAAAACTTGCAAACCAAGGATTCTTAGCAAAAGCTCCTGAAAGTTTAATTGAAGAAGAAAAAGCTAAAAAAGAAAAATTTGAAGAAATGATTAAATCTGTTGATGAAAGATTAACAAATTTAGAATCTAAAATAAAATAAATACTAGAGTTAATAAAAACATACAAAAAGTACGTAATCTGTACTTTTTGTATGTTTTTCTTTCTATATATACAAATATGATGTTATAATTCATTACAGATGTGTTATATTTTTATCTTATTTATGATGATATTAATCTTATATCTAAAAAATTTATGAGCAATAAAAATTTGCTATATTATGATATTTAATATAGGATGATAAAATACAGATTACGTTTGCCTTCATATATTTTTTGCACAATATATCTAGAAAAATAGATGAATTTATCATAATTTAAGTTTATGTATCAAAGATAATTACTAGAAGTAGTTTAATCGACAATTTAAGTTTGTAAAGAAATTTGAATATAAAAGTCAATGAGTACAGTTTGTAAATTGAAATAAAGTAAACTAAATGATATTTTAGATTTGGAGGTGATATTATGTTCAGGGTAGTTATATGTGATGACGAAAAAATACAAAGAAGCATACTTAAGGAATTTGCAGAAAAACTTTTGTCTGAAAGGTGTCTAAATTATCAAATACTGGAATTCTCTTGTGGAGAAGATTTAATATCTAAATACCCAGAAAAAATTGACATTATATTTTTAGATATCCAAATGAAAGATATCAATGGAATTGAGGTGGCTAAAAAGATAAGAAAGTTTGATGAAAAAGTAGAAATTATATTTACAACTGCTTTTTCAGAGTATGCCCCCCAGGGTTATGAAGTACGTGCTTATAGATATTTAGTAAAGCCTATAGAGTATAGTAACTTTGCAATGGGTGTAAATCTTTGTATTGATAACCTTCAAAGAAAGAAGGAGCGTTATATAGTTTTAAATAGTAAAAAAGGATTTAATAGAATACTTATAGATTCTATTTTATATGTTGAAACTGTAAAGAGAGATTTAGTTGTACATACATTAGGGAGAGATTATAAAGCCAATATGAGCATGAAACAAGCAGAAAAATTATTGTGTGAAAATGGATTTTTCAGATGTCATACAAGTTTTATTGTCAATTTGAGAAGAATAGAAGATCTTGGTGATAATATGATTACTATTAATGAGAAATTTATACCAATTAGTAAGTATAGACTCAAAGATTTAAAAGTAGCATTAACAAGCTTGTTATGTGATATAATGTATTAATTTTGAAAAAGGTAAATTAAAATATTTAAAAAATATTTAAAGTCATCACAGAGCTATTTATTCAAGACTGTCTTAATATAGAAAAAATTCTCTGTATTAAGACGGCCTTTATTATGATGTAAAATAGTAGCTTATAGATTCTAGGTATTGTTTCATTATGTGGAGTGTACAATTATAATAGATTAATTATTAGTATATTATAGATAATTTCTATATGTAGTATTTTAGTTTTTTACTATGCATTAACATATATTAAATTTTACAATATGACTCCAAAAAAGCATATAGATATTGCACCTACAGCTATTGAGATAGCAATAGACTTGAATTTATAAGCTACTAATAGTACTATTATACCTGATATAATTTTGGGATTAGTTAATGACATATATAGATTATCTCCATTAAAAAAAATATCTTTTGCTATGAGTGAACTAAGTATAGCAATAGGTATAAACTTCATGATGTCTTTAATAGAATCAGGCATATCATTTTTTGAAAGTATTATCATAGGTAAAATTCTTGGAATATAAGTAACAATTGCCATACCTAAAATAACTACAAGTATGTAATTAGTATTCATGGATTTCCTCCTTCTTGCGAGTTAACTTTTGTATATAAAAGCCAAATAAAGCAGATAAAATAGATGCTATTATGATGACTAAACTACTTTTAAAGAAAGTATATAAAATTATTGATAATAGGATAGAAAGCATTGAAACTAGTATGTATACTTTACTTTTAATTTGATTAACTACTAATGTTATGAACATTGCTATAAGTAGAAAGCTTGCTACAGAATCACTTATAGTGACAATTTCTCCAAGAAATGCTCCTAAGAAACAACTACCAGCCCATACTAGTATACAAAGATTGTTTAGGTATAATGCGTGTTTATCTGTCCAATTACTATAAGTATATTTTTCTAAGTTTATAGCAAATGTTTCATCTGTAACACCATGACAAAAATACATTAAAAACCTCATATTTTTATTTTTTATATGCATATGTAAGTTGGAGCTCATTAAAAAATTACGAAGATTCAATATAAATGTGGTTAGTACTATTGAAGTTATACTTCCATTTGAAGCTAGCATTGAAGCAGCCACAAACTGTGAACTACCTGCAAATACCATAAGTGACATCATTAGTATGTAAAAGGCAGATAAACCTGCTTTTTGAAGCATAATACCGCAAATAAGTCCTAATGGGATATATCCTAGAAATATTGGGATTGATGTCAGAAAACTTTCCTTTAAAATTTCTTTTCTTGATATTTCTTCTTTCAAATATAATCACCTCTTTAAAATAATGAATATTTATAAAATTCTATAAATATTTGTTTCATTTTATTATATCTATTTTAATTAGTTATATCAATGTCTGAGGCAATACAGTATATATTAAAATAAGCATTTATAATTTGTAGAACTTATAGTAATGAATTTATAAATAGTTTAGTTCTATTAAAAGATTTCCTTTTATGCAATTTATTTATTGAAATATGATATAATGTATAAGGGTTTAGGTATAAATCCTTAGGATAATGACTATATAAATTTTACGAGTGTACAGAGTGCAAGTTTTTATGTACTGATTTAAATATATATTTATTCGCTATCTTGAGTGTTTTTTTACATATTGATTCATACATTGTAGAATGTATTACAAGACAATTACATTTAAATTAATGTTCTTATAGTATATAAATAATTATTCCCCTAAATAAAATTGAGGTTTATGATATTTAAATAAAAAAGTAGAATGTGTAATTGATGGTTAATTATAAATATATATGAATAAAGTATACGAGGGGATTGTCTAGTAAGAAGGATAATCTCCTTTTTACAAATAATTCTAAATTGTGATATAAATCTAAAAATTTTATCTTATTATTTAACAATTTAATGATAATAATTGATATAATGAATATAAATTGAATATATAGTATACTTAATTTATGTTTTTAGAAGTAAATATGGCATTTAAAAGAGAAATTGTGCAACTTAAATTAAAATTTAAGATGAACTATTAACATAGATATATTAAAAACTTTTAGTAATGGAGAATATATGTGATATGAATAATAAAGTTAAGGTTGCAGTATTAGATACAGGAATAGATAAAGAACATGATTACTTAAAGGATAACTTAGTTGGAGGAATTGCTTTTGAATGTATACATGATTATATTTTTATATCAGATAAATTTGATGATGAAGATGGTCATGGAACTGCTTGTGCATCAATAATAAAGAAGGAGTATGAAGATGTAGAGCTATTTGTTATAAAAGTTTTAGGTAAAGATAGCATCGCAAATATAAAAGTTCTTGAAGAAGCATTAAAATATCTTTTAGACACAAACATAAGATTGATTAACTTAAGTTTATCAGTCATAGGAGTAGAAAGTGTCAAGGGATTATTTGAAGTTTGTTATGAATTGTTTAGAAAAGGGAAAATAATAGTATGTTCATTATCTAATGAATTTGACTTAAGTTATCCAGCAATGTTTAATAATGTTATAGGAGTGAGAGGATTTACCTTAGATGTAGATGATTCTTTTTGGTACAATAAAAAATATGATGTTCAATGTGTTATGGATAGTAATTCATATATAAGTTGTGATATAAATAATTCTTATAGATTACCACCAAAGTGTAATAGCTATGTAGCAGCAAAGTTTACTGGTAAAATAGCTAAGATATTGTCTGAAAATCCAGATATAACAATATCTGATTTAAATGATAAACTTGAACTATTAGCAATTAAAAATAATTGGGATAGTTTTGATTTAGATGAATATAGTAGAATTCCAAACTTTAAACTAGATTTGTATGACAAAGAAAATGTTCTTCTTATGAAAGTCGCTGATGTTGTTAGAGATTGCTTAAATATTAAAGTTGATAATGAAAAATTATTTCAATGTAGTCTTTTTAATAAAGAGGTAGGATTAGTTTATGATAATTGTTTTAGTTTGCTTCAAAAACTAGAACGGGTATTTAACATAAAATTTAATTATATGGATATATCAAAGTATGATTTAGTTTCGATATATACATTAACTGAGTTAGTAGAAATGTATAAAAATAAAAAATTATAAATAAGGAATTAGTAATTAGATTTAATGTATAAGGTATTAGATTATATGTATTCTTTGTCAGTAGATTAAAAGCAAAAAATATACTATAATTAGATAACATAAAAGAAAATGCCGATACAGGGGGAATTAGATAATGAAATATGAAGAAGCATTAGAGTACATATCACAAACCAATAAGTTTGGTATAAGATTAGGTCTAGAGAATATTGGAAAATTATTAGAATTATTGGGGAACCCACAAGAAACTTTAAATATAATACATGTAGCTGGAACTAATGGAAAAGGCTCAGTGTGTTCTTTTGTTTCTAATATACTAAGAGAGTGTGGATATAAAGTTGGTTTATATACATCTCCGTATTTAGAAACCTTTACTGAACGTATAAGAGTAAATGGAGAAAATATACCACAAGACGATGTTGCTAGGATAATTGAATTAATAAAAGAAAAAATAGATATTATGGTAGAACAAGGCTATGCATATCCAACAGAGTTCGAGGTGGTTACTGCAATGGCATTTTATTACTATTCAGAACAAAATGTGGATTTTGTTGCTTTAGAAGTTGGTTTAGGTGGAAGATATGATGCTACCAATATAATAACAAAATCACTTGTAAGTGTAATAGCATCTATAAGTTTAGACCATACAGGAATACTTGGAGACACAATAGAAAAAATAGCATATGAAAAGGCTGGGATAATAAAGGAAAATGGAGCAGTACTAGTATATGACCAAACTGATGAAGCAAAAAATGTCATAAAGTCAGTTTGTAATGAGAAAAAAGCACAATATATAGAAGTTAATTTTGATAATATAAATATAAAAAAATCAGATATAGACTCTCAAATATATGACTGTACTGTAATGAAAGAAATTTACAAAGACCTTGAAATAAAATTGATAGGTGAACATCAGATAAATAATTCTATATTGGCGATGAGTGTAATAAAATATTTAAAAGATATAAACAAATTAAAAAAGATAAGTGAAGAATCTATAAGAAAAGGACTTATAAATACTAAGTGGCCAGGAAGAATAGAAAAAATAAAAGAAAATCCAATTTTTATAATAGATGGTGCACATAATGAAGATGGAGCAAAATCTTTAGCAAAAGCACTTAATAAGAATTTTAAAGATAGAAGTTTAACCCTATTAATAGGTATGCTAGAAGATAAAGACATTGATAGTGTTTTAAATATATTATTGCCACATTTTAATAAGGTAATAACAACAACTCCTAATAATCCAAGAGCTATAAATTCAGATACATTAAAAGAAAAAGTATTAAAATATGTAGATGATGTAACATCAAAGCACGAGATAGAAGATGCAGTAAATTACACATTGGAAACATCAAATAAAGATGATGTTATAATAAGTGCAGGTTCTTTATATATGATTGGGACAGTTAGAACTTTAGTAAATAAATTATAACTTTATAAAATAAAAATATAAATACATGAATATAAATAAAAATATAAAAAAAGCTATCTAACTTAGTAGATAGCTCTTTTTTATATAAAGTAAGCTTTTAATAATTTTTCTGATATTTATATAGTGGTAATTATATAGATTGGCGGATAGCTTTAGATAGCTGGTCAGGGCAAGAAGTACCTTTTCCACCACAATCAATACCATTTAATTTATCAGCAACTTCAAGAGCATTTTGACCAATTATTAAGCTTCTAAGTCCTGATAAATTACCATTGCATCCTCCTATGAACTCAGCATCAACAATCACATTATTTTCATCAACTTCAAAAACCATTTCTCTACAACAAACACCACTTGGGTTAAATGTTACTTTCATTAAAAAGACCTCCATTAAATATATTTCATTTTTTTAACATTAATAATAATACCAAATATATGCGTAATAATGCAACTATAAAGCATAATACAAGCTAATGAAATAATATATTATTGTAGTATATGTATTGTGGAGAGGAGGGGTTATGTGAAAATCTATATTTCTAACTATCTATCAAAGAGTATTAGTATAGTTGATTATTCTACACTTGAGCTAGAAAAGGAAATAGTATTAGAAGATAATATATATCCACATCATTTTTGCATAGAAAAAGAAAAAAATTTAATATACATACCTAGTTCAAGTAATGGGATACTCTATGTCTTAGATTTAAGCAATGATAAAATAATTGATACTGTTTCTATAGGAGGAAGTCTTAGTCAAGTTGTACTTAGTGATAATGAATTATTTGTAGCAAATGAAGATTCTAATAGTATATATGTATTGGATAAAAACACATTAAATCCAATAGGAATTATTGGTGTTGATAACATGCCACATGGATTTGATTTTGACAGAGAAAGTAAAAAGTTATATGTACCATGTATAAATTCAATAGTATGTATAGATACAATAAATAAAAATATACAAAAGAAAATTAATATGGACTTTAGAGCATGGCATATAGAACTTGATAAACAAAAGAAAGAAATGTATATATCAACACTTGATGGAAAGCTTATAATAGTTGACGAAGTAAGTATGGATATAAAAAAGGTATTATATGAATTCTTATTACCAGTAGAAATAAGATTTAATTATAGTGGGAAAAAAGTTTATGTTGCTGATTTGGGTTATAATAATGTGAGAATTTTAGATTATACAACAAGTAGATACATTGGGAATATTGAGATAAATGGAATTCCACAGGGATTAGAAATATCTAAAGATGAAAGGTTATTATTTGTGTCAGATACACAAGAAAACTCAGTGAAAGTTTACGAAACTGCAAATAACAAATTAATAAAAGAAATCAAGGTAGGAAAAGAGCCTACAACTATAATTTGTTTGTAGGCTTTAATGTATGTCTCTTATAAGTAAGTCGATAACTTCGGCATACATATAAGATGCATTATTTTTCCAGTTGTTGCAAATAAGCTTTGCCTGTTTCTCTGATGAAACATTTAGATTTAAATCTATTAAGTTAGACTGATTTTCTATGACTCTAAGGTTGACAATAAATTCATTATCACTTTGTTTTACAAAACTAGACTTTACTTGAGTATCTGCTAGTAAATTTTCTTTATTAGAATCTATATACTTGTCTATTTTTTCTGTAACACTAGTAGGTATTCGATTAAAGAAGTATTCTAGACTTTCTACGCCTCTTTGAGTAAGAGCATAATATTCTCTGTCAGAGTCTTTATATGTAGTCAAAAACTTAGATTCCATAAGCTGAGATAAAAGCTGTTGTAATGAAAAATAATTCATCATCTCAGTCTCTAATACTACTTGAGTTATTTGAGAATTAGTTAAATCCATTTTAATTTTTTCTAATATATATAAAATTAAAAGTTTATGATACGCTAATTCTTCAGACGAGTTTTCAAACATAAATATCATCCTCCGTCAAACTATTTCTATATATAATATATTAAACTAATTCATACAAAATTAAAAGAACAATTTATATAGTATTATTAATCTTTAACAAATCATATAAAATTAATTTTACAAATAAATACAGAGAAACAGGGCTGCTAATTAGCAGCCCTGTTGATACCCAGGTGTCAAAATTTACTATCTATTTTCCAGCCATTTGTCTTTCAGCCATTTCAACTAATTTCTTAGTCATGTATCCACCAACATATCCATTTTCTCTAGCTGTTAAGTTTCCTTTGTCTATGTTTTCATAGTTAGATAAACCTATTTCGTTAGCTATTTCTAATTTCATTTGGTTTAAAGCAGCTTTTGCTTCTGGCACTACTGTTCTGTTTGAATTTGACATAGTAAATTTCCTCCTCAAATAATTAGTTTATGATGTCTAACAACACTTTTATTTATGTGATGTTAATACTAATTTCTCCAAAATAAAAATAATATATACAGAAAAATAAAGGTAAAAATGTAAAAAATATTAAAAAATTAAATAAACGGGTATTTTAGAGCGTTTAACTAGAACGATATAGATTTTGTTTTTTTACTTATTGTCTTATAAATTAAATATTACAGTACTTTTTTGAGCTAAAAAAAAATAAATTTTAAATATAGAAGAAATTATTTAAAAGGGGGAATAGTATGAAAAGAGAAGTCAAAAGAACTAAAGCTTTGATATATAGTGTTTTATTTTTTTCATTATTATTAGTATTAATATTTGCTCTTGTTTATGGAATAAAGTATATGTGTTCTAAGTCTGATAACTCAAAAATGCCTATATATAAAGTTGATACAAATGAGAAAAAAATAGCTTTAAGTTTTGATGTCGCGTGGGGAACTAATAATATGGATGAAATTTTAAAGATTTTAGATAAACATAATGTAAAAGCTACTTTTTTTCTAGTTGGTAGCTGGGTAGATGATAATCAAGATATTGTGAAGGCTATAGATGAAAAGGGACATGAAATTGGCAATCATTCAAATACCCATGCGAATTTGAAAGAAATATCAAAAGAAGACATAACAAAAGAAATAGAAACTACATCAGGAAAGATATTTAATATAACAGGGAAAAAAACAAATTTGTTTAGACCACCTTTTGGAGATGTAAACAACAAAGCTATGGACATTTGCAGTGATTTAGGTTATAAAGTAATTAAGTGGGATGTGGATTCTATAGACTGGAAAGAGCTTGGTCCAAACCATGTAATTGAAAAAGTAATAAAAGAATCTCAACCTGGCTCAATAGTTTTATTTCATGCTAATATAAATGATGTAGATAACTATTTGGACACTATAATAAGTAAGCTTAAAAAAGATGGATACAGTTTAGTAAAAATATCAGACTTATTATATAAAGATAATTACATAATTGATTCTAATGGAGTGCAGAAACTTAAGAATTAACAAGTAGTAAATGTATATTTTAAGTAAAGTTGTGGTAAATTATATAGTATATGTTAGAAAAGTGTCGATAAAAAGACGGTGTCTATTTTTTGACACTTTTTATGCATGTATGCGATATCAATAATTATAGATTAAATTGGTTGAAAAAGTGTCTAATAATTGACTTTTATAAAATGAGTTTAAATATTTGAAAGAAGTTATGGATGCTGTAAGACAGTATTTTCAAAGGGTATAAGTTTGTTTAAAAGTTGGCATAGAAATTGCTTTGTTAATAAGCGATATGTTCTATAGAAATAAACAATATGTTAAGACATTGTAATAGAAAAACAACATTAACATTATTTGAACAGCTTATAAAAAAAATTAATATACTTAAGGGGGCGTACTAGTTGAACAAACTATATTCTATTTTATTAAAACAACACGTTGGTGGTCCAGATAAACCAGTAGTAAGTGTTGGAGATGTAGTAAAAAAAGGAACTCTAATCGCAGAACCAGCTGGATTAGGAGCAAATATTTATGCCAGTGTTAGTGGAAAAATAAGTGAAATAAATGACCAAGCTATAGTAATCGAAGCTGATGAAGTACAAGATGATACTTTTGAACCATTAAAAGGAGAAGGTATACTTGACTTAATTAAAGAAGCTGGAGTTGTAGGTATGGGTGGAGCAGGATTCCCTACTCATATAAAATTAAACATAGATTTAAAAGGTGGAACAATATTAGCAAATGCTGCTGAATGTGAACCTTTATTAGCTCATAACATAAAAGAAATAGAAGAAAGACCAGAGATAGTTTACCAAGGTATAAAATATGCTATGGAAGTTACTAATGCTGGAAAAGGTATGCTAGCAATAAAAAGCAAGCATCCAGAAGCAATAGCAGCATTTAAAAAAGTAATAAAGCCAGGAGATAATATAGAAGTTGCAGAACTAGTTGACATGTACCCAATGGGAGAAGAGAGAGCGATAGTAAGAGATGTTCTAGGTAAATTACTTGAGCCAACTCAATTACCTTCAGAAGCTAATGCAGTAGTAATAAATGTAGAAACATTAACTAGAATAGTAGAAGCTGTTGAGCAAAAAAGACCAGTTATATCTAAAAATGTAACTGTAGTTGGTCAATTAAACAGTGGAAAAGAATCTATAGTATTTGAAGATGTGCCAATTGGAACTACTGTTGGAGAATTAATTGAAAGAGCTGGTGGAATAAAAGGTGAATACGGTGAGATAATCTTAGGAGGACCTTTCACTGGTAAAGCTACTACTTTAGATACTCCAATAACTAAAACTAGTGGTGGTATAATAGTTACTATGCCATTTGTTAATGAAAAGAGAAAAATGGGTCTTTTAGTCTGTGCATGTGGACCTAATGAAGAAAGAATGAGAGACATAGCAGCTAAAATGGGAGTTACTGATATAGTATCAGTTCAAAAATGTAAACAAGCTCAAGAAATTAAAGGTGCATTAAAATGTGAAAATCCAGGACACTGTCCAGGACAAGCTCAAAAATGTATAGAATTTAAGAAAGCTGGAGCAGAAGTTATATTAATAGGAAACTGTACTGACTGTAGTAACACAGTAATGGGTTCTGCACCAAAATTAAAATTAGGTGTATATCATATTACTGACCATGTAATGAGAACAGTTAATCACCCATTAATAAGAAGAATAAAAGGTGACGTAAGATTAAAAATAAAATAATATAATATAAAAATATATAATAAAACATCCTTGGAAAAAATTGGAAAATTGTTTTCAGGGATGTTTTTTTGTTGTTATATGTCGATAACATTAACGAATAATATAAATAATATGGAAGAAATAGACAAAATATAATATCTAATATATAATAATGGCAATAGCTATTAAAATTATATTAGACAAAAACAAACTCAGATATGTGGTCATATTGACATATAAAAATTGAATTGAGTCAATTATCCAATAGAGTAAATAGTTTTGTATTATCTCAAGATACTCTACAGTATCTTTTTTAATGTAAGAATAAGTTTTTGTCTCTTACTAATAATTTTAGAATGTTCGTAAAGAGTGCACTTAAAAAATAAAAAGTATTACAAAAATAAAAATTACTAAAAACCTATTTATAGAAACTGTGAAGTATATCTTAAATTTGGGCACTTAAAAGATATATGGAGTTAGTAGTGCAACCTGCTATAAATATAAATAGGAGGAAAATCTTGAAAATAAAAATTAAAAAATCAAGTATAATTAGTTTAGTAATTGCTTTTAGTATGGCATTTACTGCATTTGCACCAATAATATCTTATGCTGACGAAGTAAGTGGAAAAGATACAATACTTGATGGAGAGAAGCCATCAGGAGGAGAAACACCAGATGGAGAGAAGCCATCAGGAGGAGAAACACCAGACGGAGAGAAGCCATCAGGAGGAGAAACACCAGATGGAGAGAAGCCATCAGGAGGAGAAACACCAGATGGAGAGAAGCCATCAGGAGAGGAAACACCAGACGGAGAGAAGCCATCAGGAGGAGAAACACCAGATGGAGAGAAGCCATCAGGAGAGGAAACACCAGACGGAGAGAAGCCATCAGGAGGAGAAATACCAGATGGGGAGAAGCCATCAGGTGAAGAGATACCAGATGGGGAGAAGCCATTAGGTGAAATTATACCATCAGAAGAAGAGGAAGAATTAGAAGTAGAAGAAATGAGTTTGAAGCAGAATATTGAAGATATTCTTAATCTTACTGTATCTCAAATAAATAAGATTGTATATAATTTCTGGGAAGATGAAAATGATGTAAAAACAGATGAACAGTCAGAAATTAGTGAGGTACTTACTTCAAAAGATGCAAATATTGGATTATGGCATAATAAAAATTCAAAAGTAAAAAATACATGTTTGTTAAAAGAAACAAATGGTTCAAATAGACCTTATTTTGATGTGAGATTTGATGATATTACAAAAACTTTAACTTTTGATTATATAATAGAAGGTCTTATAGGTGCAGGCTATAAAGATGGGAAATATATAATAGAAGGTGAAGACGGAGAACAAACTGCATTTTGTTATAATAATCATCTAAAATCTCCAACTAGTCATAATAAGAGTCCATACTTACCAGCAGAAGATTTTAATGGTCAAGAAAATCAAAACGAAGATGCAATTAAATCTATACTATATGCGGGTTCTGAGTTTGATGGATTTGGATATAAGCAACAATTTAATTTAGGTGGAGAAGAATATGAAGGTATAACTCATTCTACTACTCAAGATGCTATTTGGATTATGCTTGGGCAAATGAATGAGCAGGAAAGACTTAAACAATATCAAGCTAATATAAAGCTTTATGATATGTTTATAGAGAGTGCAAAGACTGAAGAGGAAAAAGCTGAGTATCTAAAAGGTAAGGAAGCAGCAATAAATTCAAAAGCTTACTTAGAGGCATTATTAAATGCAGGGCGTGAAGAATTAAAGCCAAATGATACAGGAAAACCTAGTCTGAGTAATGGTTTGACTGATATTAAATTTGATAAGAATCAAGATGGTACTTATGAAACAGAAGCTATAGCTTTAGTAGGTTATAGTGGTGTAGTTAAATTAAAGTTACCAGATGGAGTAACTGCTTATGATGAAAATGGAAATGTAATAGGTACAGGTGAAGTAGAAATCTCAACACAAGAAAAGTTTAAACTTAAGAGTGTTAATAAGCCAGATGTAAAAGCTAATATATCTGCTTTATCTTATGATTATATTTTCCCAAAAGCTATTCAGTATTTTAAGACAGTTTTCGATTTTGGTGATAAAGACCATTCATCTTTATTGCCTACTAGTAAGCAAAATTTATTAAGTTATACAATAGAACAAAAAAATGGCGAGGAAGTTGATTTCAATATAGGTGTACCAACAGATGGAGACCCTGATGTGAATCCACCAGTGCCACCAGATAATGGTAATGATAACTCAAATGGTCATAAACCTAAGCCATCACCACCATCAGATGATACAGTGATAAATCCACCAGTACCACCGTCAGATGATACAGTGATAAATCCACCAATACCACCATCAGATGATACAGTAATAAATCCACCAGTACCACCATCAGGTGATGTAGTGGAAAATCCATCAGTACCATCAAAAAATGATACAATAGTAAATCCACCAGTACCACCAACAAATGACATAGTTGTAAAATCACCAAAAACAGGTGATGAAACTCAAATAATGCCATACATACTTATTGGTATTGTAGCAATTTGTGGGTTAGTGTATCAAACAAAAAGAGCAAAAAATTAATATGGAGTACTGTTTGTTATTAAGTTTTAGAATATATTGTCTCAAATTGATTTAAAATCATTTTGAGGCATTTTTTTATGTAAGTATAACCTTTGTGAGAACAGATGTTAATTGTTCTGTGAATAGAAAAATACTTTGAAGGTGAAAATAGTATTGAAAAAATAATATACTAAAGGTATAATTCATTTGATTTCATTTGTATAGATTTAAGTATTCATTTTAGTAATTACATGAATTTGTATTAGAAATTTGTATATTAAACAGTTAAGAAATTTTAATATTAATTATTTAATAAACTGTTATTATGATATGCTAGAATAAATATATATAAATAAGTTTTGATGATGTACTACTATAAAGGGGGGACTTTATGTTTTCGATACCAGAAGTAAAAAAAGTAGAAGAGGTAATGGATACAAAATTTACAACTATAGACGAAGACACAAGAATTGAAGATGCAATAAAAGAAATGATAAAAAGCAACACAAAAACTCTAATGGTAATAGATTCATCTGGTGAATTAAAAGGGATTATATCTATGACAGATATACATAATCTTTATGACATGCATAAGAAGTATGACGGTCAACCAGTAAAACTTATAATGAAAAAGGATGTAATATATGTCAGCGAAGGTCTAACCTTAGATGAGTGCAGAGATATAATGATATTGAAAAATATAGGAATTCTCCCTGTTCTTAGAGACAATAAAATTATTGGAGTCTTAAAACAAGAGCATATTAGAGACTATTTATATATGCATTTAGAAGACTATGGATTGACTTTGAAATATATTATAGGACAAATTAAAGAAGGAATTTGTGCTATAAATAACGAAGGTGTAGTTATATTGTGGAATAAGTTTATGGAGGAAAGGTATGATATAAAATCTGAAGACATAGTCGGTCGACCGATGAACGAATTTTTGGAAAATACTATTTCAGAAAAAGTATTAAATAGTAAAATCGGTATGAGTGACTTATATTTTACAGATAAAAAAGAAAATATGTATGCACTAGTCCATGCAAATCCTATATTTTATAAGGAAGAATTTATTGGTGTTGTATGTACAGAAGTTGATGTTACAGAAGCCAAGATACTTGCTCTTGAACTTGAAAAGGTAAATGATACATTGAAATATTTAAAGAATGAAGTTAAAAACTTATCCAAAGGTAGCTTTGATAAAATTTTAGGTAAGAGTTATAAGTTGGAAAAATCGAAAGCGATTGCAAAACAAGTAGCTAGAACCAATAGTAGCATATTTATCTGGGGTGAAAGTGGTACAGGTAAAGAAGTATTTGCCAGAGCTATTCATGATTATAGTGAGAGAAAAGGTCAATTTATACCTGTTAACTGTAGTGCCATACCAAATGAGTTGTTTGAAAGTGAGTTTTTTGGATATGAATCAGGTGCATTTACTGGAGCAAGCAAAAAAGGTCGAATAGGTATATTTGAACTTGCAAAGGATGGGACTGTATTTTTAGATGAAATTGCTGATTTACCTCTTAGTATGCAGGCTAAGTTGCTTAGAGTACTACAAGAAAAGGAAATAAGAAGAGTTGGTGGAGATACAACAATAAAAATAAATCCTAGAATAATATCAGCTACTAACAAAGATTTAGGTAAAATGGTGAAATCAGAAAAATTTAGAGAAGATTTATACTATAGATTAAATGTTGTGGAGATAAAGATTCCACCACTTAGAGAGAGAAAAGAGGACATAGGATTGTTGGTTCATAGCTTTTTAGAAGAAATATGTAAACAAAACAACAAACCTGTTCTTACAATTAGTAAAGATGTAATAGATATATTTCAAAACTATAGATGGAAAGGAAATATTAGAGAATTAAAAAATACAATTGAAAATATGGTTGTTTTGTCTCAAAACTCTAGGATAGAGATGGAGGATGTACCAAGCTACATGATGGATTCTACTAATAAAAGTACTGAAGAAGAGGAATATCCTTTAGATTTGACGAAAGCTACTCAAAAGATTGAAGTAAAAAATATAACAAAGGCTTTAAAAATGTCTAATGGAAATAAAGCTAAAGCAGCTAAGATATTAAATATACCAAGAACTACATTGTATTATAAGATAGACCAATACAAAATAGATGTGTCTAAAATATGACACATGACTAAATTTTGACAAAATAATAAATATCAGTATTAAGTGTAGTGAAATCAATGGTTATAACAATGCTATGTATGTGGGTGTGTTAAAAAAAATAAAAAAGTGTTGATAAATTGACACTTTTTTTTGTTTGAGAAAATGTTTACATACATAAAAAATAAACTGTTTTAAATAAATATTTATATGATATTTGGCTAAAAATAGCGATAAGAGAAGAATCTATTATAGAAAAAATCTTTTTGTTAATAAGTTGGCATAGGAATTGCTTATATATAAAGTGACTTCAAATGAGAAAAAAACAATGATTTTGATGACTTATGTAGTTTAAAAATCTTAACACTTAGAGCTGTTAGTAGGGAACAGTAAAAATGTTGATTATTAAAAGTGTTAAGGTATCAATATAAATTAAAAATCAAAAGAAGGAGGCATTTTTATATGTCAATAACTTTAGAAACAGCTCAAGCTCATGCAAATGACCCAGCAGTATGCTGCTGCAGATTTGAAGAAGGAACAATAATAGCACCAGAAAATTTAGAAGATCCAGCAATATTTGGAGATTTAGAAGATTCAGGATTGCTAGTTATACCAGAAAATCATTTAACAGTAGGTCAAGTATTAGGAGCTAAATTAACAAAAACTTTAGATGCTTTATCTCCAATGACTACAGATAATGTGGAAGGGTATAAAACAACAGAAACAGATGTTGAGGAATCTACTGAAGAAAAAGTAGAAGCTCCAGTAGTACCTGTAGCTACTTTGACACAAGCTACAACAGGTCAAGTAATAAAAATACACATACAAGAAGGTAAAGATATCAACTTAGAGATACCTTTAGCAATTGCTACTCAAATGGGAGTAGTACCACAAAAATAATAGTTAAAATACAACTATTTAAGAAGGTTTTAATTTACTTGATTCCTCAGTTAAGGGGCTACCTGTTGAGGAATCGAGATTTAAAATAATAAATAAGAAAATAATGTAAGGAGGTATTTTATACTATGTCAATAACTTTAGAAACAGCTCAAGCCCATGCAAATGACCCAGCAGTATGTTGTTGTAGATTTGAAGCGGGAACAATAATAGCACCAGAAAACTTAGAAGATCCAGCAATATTTGCAGACTTAGAGGATTCTGGATTATTAACAATACCAGAAAATGGATTAACTATAGGTCAAGTACTAGGAGCTAAGTTAAAAGAAACTTTAGATGCGTTATCTCCAATGACTACAGAAAATGTAGAAGGATACAAAGCAGGAGAGGCTAAAGAAGTAGTAGAAGAAGAAGCAGTAGTAGAAGAAGCTCCAGCAGCTTTAGAAGCAGTAGTGCCAGTAAGCACAGGAGTTTTAGGTGAAACAGTTAAAATACACATAGGTGAAGGTAAAAATATAAGCTTAGAAATACCTTTATCAGTAGCTGGTCAAGCAGGAGTTGCTGCTCCAGTAGCAAACGTTGCAGCTCCAGTAGCAGGTGCAGCAGAAGTAGCTCCAAAAGTTGCAGAAAAGAAACTTTTAAGAAGCTTAACTAAAAAACACTTTAAAATAGATAAAGTTGAATTTGCTGATGAGACTAAAATAGAAGGAACTACTTTATACATCAGAAATGCTGAAGAAATATGTAAAGAAGCTAATGATACTCAAGAGTTAGTTGTAGATATGAAATTAGAAATAATAACTCCTGATAAATATGAAACTTACAGTGAAGCTGTATTAGATATACAACCAATCGCTACTAAAGAAGAAGGCGAATTAGGTACAGGTATAACTAGAGTTATAGATGGAGCTGTAATGGTATTAACTGGTACAGATGAAAATGGAGTTCAAATAGGTGAATTCGGTTCTTCAGAAGGTGAGTTAAATACTACTATGATGTGGGGTAGACCAGGTGCTGCTGACAAAGGTGAAATATTCATCAAAGGTCAAGTAACAATAAAAGCAGGAACTAACATGGAAAGACCAGGACCTCTAGCTGCTCACCGTGCATTTGACTATGTAACTCAAGAAATAAGAGAAGCATTAAAAACAGTTGACAACTCTTTAGTAGTTGACGAAGAAGTAATAGAGCAATACAGAAGAGAAGGTAAAAAGAAAGTTGTTGTTATAAAAGAAATAATGGGACAAGGTGCAATGCATGACAACCTAATATTACCAGTTGAGCCAGTTGGTACATTAGGAGCTCAACCAAACGTTGACTTAGGAAACATGCCAGTTGTATTATCTCCACTTGAAGTATTAGATGGTGGTATCCATGCATTAACTTGTATAGGACCTGCATCAAAAGAAATGTCAAGACATTACTGGAGAGAGCCATTAGTAATAAGAGCTATGGAAGATGAAGAAATAGATTTAGTAGGTGTTGTATTTGTTGGTTCTCCACAAGTAAACGCTGAGAAATTCTATGTATCTAAGAGATTAGGTATGTTAGTTGAAGCTATGGAAGTTGATGGAGCTGTAGTAACTACTGAAGGTTTCGGAAACAACCATATAGACTTCGCATCTCACATAGAGCAAATAGGTATGAGAGGTATACCAGTAGTTGGTGTAAGTTTCTCAGCTGTTCAAGGTGCTCTAGTTGTTGGTAATAAATACATGACTCACATGGTAGATAATAACAAGTCTAAGCAAGGTATAGAGAATGAAATATTATCTAACAATACATTAGCTCCAGAAGATGCTGTTAGAATAATGGCTATGCTTAAAAATGCTATAGCTGGTGTAGAAGTTAAAGCTCCTGAAAGAAAATGGAATCCAAATGTTAAATTAAATAACATAGAGGCTATAGAAAAAGTTACAGGAGAAAAAATAGCATTAGAAGATAATGAGCAATCTTTACCAATGAGTAAGAAAAGAAGAGAAATATACGAAAAAGACGAAAACTAAGATTTAGATAATAGTATAAATTTAGATCCAAGTTTAAAACAGTGTAGAGAGGTAGAATTATAATGGATAGATTAAAATATATCTCATCAGAGACTTTTTATGAGGGTATTATAGTTGACATCAAAGGTGGTGGAGTGACTATAGACCTGAAAGGTAGACTTGGACAATTTAAAATACCTAATAGAATGCTTATAACTGACTACGAACTTAAGATAGGTCAAGAAGTTGGATTCATGCTAAGCTATCCTGAGGTATTAAGTCCAGAGCCTAATCAAGAGTATGTAGAAAATATTAGGAGAGAAAAAGAAAAACAAGAAGAAATGCAATCAAAGCAAGAAGAAAAATAATAAATAATCGTTTGAAAATAGAAGGGAGAGGAAATATATGAGCCTTACAACAGTACAAGGACTTCAATCTGAAATATTCGTTCCAATAACACCTCCTCCAGTTTGGACTCCTGTAACTAAAGAATTAAAAGATATGACTATAGCTTTAGCTACAGCAGCTGGTGTTCACTTAAAATCTGACAAGAGATTTAATCTAGCAGGAGATACTACATTTAGAGCTGTACCTAATACAGCTACAGTTGATGAAATGATGGTATCACATGGTGGATATGATAATGGAGATGTAAACAAAGATATAAACTGTATGTTTCCTATAGATAGATTACATGAATTAGCTGCAGAAGGATTTATAAAAGCAGTAGCTCCTATGCACTATGCATTCATGGGTGGTGGAGGAAACCAACATGTCTTCACTGAAGAAACTGGTCCTGCTATCGCTGCTAAACTTAAAGAAGAGGGAGTAGACGGTGTAGTCATGACAGCTGGCTGAGGTACTTGCCATAGAACTGCCGTGATCGTGCAGAGAGCAATAGAGGAAGCTGGAATACCTACAATAATAATCGCAGCTCTTCCTCCAGTAGTTAGACAAAACGGAACTCCTAGAGCAGTTGCTCCATTAGTTCCAATGGGTGCTAATGCTGGTGAACCACATAACATAGAAATGCAAACACATATATTAAGAGATACATTAGAGCAATTAGTTGCAATACCATCTGCTGGTAAGATAGTTCCATTACCATACGAATATAAAGCTCACGTTTAAAATGTAATTTATATTTGAAAATATAAAACCCTTCTCCCACACAGTTAGGAGAGGGGTTTTAAGAACAAAGGTGGATATTATGGAAGAAAAAATAATGAGAAGACTTGTTATAAAACCGTTTCATATGAATGAAGTTAATTTCGGTTCAAAAACTTCTATAAAGAAAGATGTACTTACAATCAACTTATCAAGTATAGATGAAATAAAAGAAAAAGAAGATTTAATAACAGACATAAAAGTAGATATAATAAAGCCTGGAGATTATGACAGAGAAATTAACACTATTATGGACATTATACCAATATCAACCAAAGTTTTAGGCAGATTGGGAGAGGGAATTACACATACTTTAACTGGTGTATATGTAATGTTAACTGGCGCAGATGAAGATGGAAATCAAATGCATGAATTTGGCTCTTCAGAAGGAATTTTGAAAGAACAAATGGTGTTTGGTAGATATGGAACTCCATCAGTTGAAGATTATATAATTCATGTAGATGTAACTCTAAAGGGAGGTTTACCTTTCGAAAGAGCACTTCCACTTGCAGCATTTAGAGCATGTGATGATTTTATACAAGAAATAAGAACGTCTTTGAAAATGGAAGACGGAAGAAATGCTACTCAAGTTCGTGAATATTTTGACAAAATTCGACCAAATGCAAAAAAGGTTGTCATAGTAAAACAAATAGCAGGTCAAGGTGCTATGTATGACAATCAGTTATTCTCAAAGGAGCCTAGTGGTTTTGAAGGAGGAACATCAATTATAGATATGGGAAATGTACCTATGATTATATCTCCTAATGAATACAGAGATGGTGCCCTTAGAGCTATGACTTAAGAGAGGTGGATATTATGGGAATAGGACCTTCAACAAAAGAAACATCTCTTCATCACTTTAGAGACCCACTTTTAGACATAGTTGAAAGTGATAAAGATGTAGACTTACTTGGAGTAATAGTAGTAGGAACTCCAGATGGAAACGAAAATAAGACTTTTGTGGGACAAAGAACGGCCGCTTGGCTGGAAGCCATGAGAGCAGATGGAGCTATAGTTTCATCAGATGGATGGGGAAACTCACATGTTGACTATGCCAACACATTTGAGGAAATAGGAAAAAGAGATATACCTGTAGTTGGAGTTACATTTAATGGTACTCAAGCTAAATTTGTTGTAAGCAATCAATATATGAATACTATAGTTGATATGAACAAATCAAAAGAAGGTATAGAGACAGAAGTTGTTGGAGAAAACAACACAAATGAAATAGATGCTAAAAAAGCTCTAGCATTTTTAAAACTTAAGATGAGAAAACATGGATAACAAATCCATTACTAGATTTGATAGATATTGATTCTAACATGCACTTGTTATGAATAATTTTAATTAAGGTATTGGATATATTTACAGTAGGTCTTACTATTATGGGAGCAGATGAGGACTAGTATTTACGAAGCCATACATATAAAGCTACCATAATTTATTATAAGAAGACAACATGCTACATAGAAACAGAAGTAGTTGGATACAATCACATGGATGAAGTTGATGTTAAGAAGCATTGGCTTTTCTAAAATTAAAAATGCGTAAAACGCAAAATAAACCTAAGGGGGAATTTGATATGAAATTTAGCAGAAGTATACAAGCTATAGACTCTCATACAGCAGGTGAAGCAACTAGAATAGTTGTAGGTGGAATACCTAATATAAAAGGAAATTCTATGCCTGAGAAAAAAGAATATTTAGAAAAAAATCTAGATTATTTAAGAACTGCTATAATGTTAGAGCCAAGAGGACATAATGATATGTTTGGTTCTGTAATGACTCAACCTTGTTGCCCAGATGCTGACTTTGGAATAATCTTCATGGACGGTGGCGGATACCTTAACATGTGTGGCCATGGTACAATAGGAGCTATGACAGCAGCTATAGAAACAGGTGTAGTTCCAGCAGTAGAGCCTATAACTCATGTAGTTATGGAAGCTCCAGCAGGAATAATAAGAGGAGACGTTACAGTTGTAGATGGAAAAGCTAAAGAAGTATCATTCTTAAACGTGCCAGCTTTCTTATATAAAGAAGGTGTTGAAGTTGAATTACCAGGTGTTGGAACAGTTAAATTTGACATATCATTTGGTGGAAGCTTCTTTGCTATAATACATGCAAGTCAATTAGGTTTAAAAATAGAACCTCAAAATGCTGGTAAATTAACTGAGTTAGCTATGAAACTTAGAGACATAATAAACGAGCAAATAGAAATACAACATCCAACTTTAGCTCACATAAAAACTGTAGACTTAGTTGAAATATATGATGAGCCAACTCATCCAGAAGCTACTTACAAAAATGTAGTTATATTTGGTCAAGGGCAAGTTGACAGATCTCCATGTGGAACTGGAACAAGTGCTAAATTAGCTACTTTACATGCTAAAGGTGAATTAAAAGTAGGAGAAAAATTCGTATATGAAAGTATATTAGGAACTTTATTCAAAGGTGAAATAGTTGAAGAAACTAAAGTTGCAGATTTCAATGCTGTAGTACCTAAAATATCTGGTTCTGCTTATATAACTGGATTCAATCATTTTGTAATAGATGAAGAAGATCCACTTAAACATGGATTTATTCTTAAGTAAGCAATAAATAAATTGGGAAATTAAAATAGAATAGTAGCCTTTTATCGGCTACTATTCTATAGCTTTTAGGCTATAAGATTCAGAATATATTAAAAAATAAAAAAATAGGAGGATGGATTATGGTAGCGATCTTAAAGGCATTATACGTAGTATTCGCAGCAATCTTTGCAGTTGTGTTTGGTAAAGACGTAGCTAAAGCAAACAAAGAGGGGAAACTAGAAGAACAAAGTACTCCAAAAGTTGCTGTAACAGGATTTATAACAGATTTCTTTGATACATTAGGAATAGGGTCATTTGCTCCAACAATAGCAATGTCAAAAGCTTTAAAATTAAATATACCAGATAAAAAAATGCCTGGTACATTAAACGTAGCACATACTATTCCAGTTGTTACAGAAGCATTCATATTTACATCAATCATACCAGTTGATGGTGTTACTCTAGTATCTATGGTTGTGGCAGCAGCTGTTGGTTCATACATAGGTGCAGGAATAATAGCTAAAATGGACGAAAGAAAAATACAACTTGTTATGGGTGTAACTCTAGCATTAACAGCAATATTAATGTTATTAGGTCATCCTTGGGTTAACGTATTACCAGGTGGGGGAAATGAATTAGGTCTTACTGGTGTTAAATTAGTAATAGGTGTATTAGGTAACTTTATACTAGGTGCTTTAATGACAGCTGGTATAGGTCTATATGCTCCTGGTATGGCGATGGTTTACTTCTTAGGAATGTCTGCAAAAGTTGCGTTCCCAATAGTTATGGGTTCTTGTGCATTATTAATGCCAGTTGCAAGTATGAAATTCATAAAAGAAGATGCATATACTAAAAAAGCATCAGTTATAATAGCTATCTGTGGTTTAATAGGGGTTTTCGTAGCTGCATATATAGTAAAAACTCTACCAATGGATATATTAAAAGCATTAGTAATAGTTGTTATAGCTTACACTTCTGCTACAATGATAATGGCTGCAAATAAAAATAAAAAGACTGCTTAGTATTTATTAAATATTACAGCTAATAATAAAACTATAAACTGCTTTAAAATATTAATTTAATATTTTAGGGCAGTTTTTTATTTATTAAATTAATATAATTATATAAAGCAATTAATATGCCAATTGTGTAATATATATAATAATTTATTAAATTAGAGATGAAAATTGTTGTATTTATAAAAATTAAAGCATAATTTGAAGTTAAATATTTACATTTTATGCTCAATAAACTATGCAAGTGCTCATATATTAATACAGATAAATAAAAATATTATCATATTAAGTCTAAAATAACTTGTAACTGATAAAAAATAAGTTATATATGACTCTAGAGTTATCTGAATTATTTGGATAAATTTAAGTTGCTGGATTTACTTGTATACAAGTATTTAGAATGAGTTATATATGACTTAAAAAAATATATAAAGAGTTTTAAAATTAATATAAGGGTGAAATATAGGAATTAAACAGTGTGATGATATATAAATCCAATAACAATTTTATAAATTTAAAAAGGAAAAGATTAAATGAAATTTATAACTAAATAAAAATTTTTAAACAGCAATCAAAGATTTGTAATAAAATACATCCCTCACAAATATATTTATTATATAAGCTGATACCAGAAATATAAGAATTAACAATTGTGGAGGGATAAAATATGATAGCTGTTAAAGATGAGAATAACGTAGTAAACTTAAGAGGGGAGTTAGACAATAAGCTAGAATTTAGTCATGAGATATTTGGGGAAAAATTTTATAATATGAAAATAAAAATAAACAGACTAAGTGATTCTTTTGATATACTTCCAATGACTGTATCAGAAAGACTTCTTCAAGATGTTGACCTCGATAAACAAAATTTAGTCAATGTTGTAGGTCAATTAAGGTCATATAATAAAACATTAAATAATAAAAATAGATTAGTACTTACAGTGTTTGCTAGAGAAATAAAAAGCATAGATGAGGAAAATAAAGACCCTAATAGCATATTTCTAGATGGATATGTATGTAAGGAGCCTGTATATAGGAAGACGCCTCTAGGAAGGGAAATAACCGATTTATTGGTGGCTATAAATAGACCTTATAACAAATCTGACTATATACCATCAATAGTTTGGGGTAGAAATGCTAAATTTGCAAAGAATCTAAAGGTTGGTGATAGGATACAGCTTTGGGGTAGGGTTCAAAGTAGAGAATATGAGAAAAAAATAGATGAAAATAATGTGATTAAAAAAATGGCTTATGAAGTATCAATATCGAAAATAAAAAAACTGGATGAGAATAACAACGAATAGATTCAAAAAGTATACTGTTTTTTATGAACAAAATACCAATAATTCTGCTATAATAACATATTAAAATCCATAAAGATTGTTTAAAAAAATACTAATGAAATATCTCTTGAATAGTTGCTCGCCATTTATTATAATGTAATCTGTACATAATTTATAATTGAGGAAATGAAGAGGTGAAGCATTGTGAAAAGCATATTGTATCAGATAAATAGACAGCCAGTTAAAGCTAAATATACATCTGATGAATTAGAATGTTTTTTGGATACAATTGAGTATAATGTAGGTGATAAAATATTGCTTGTTGGTCATATAGGAAACCTAGGCAAGAGATTGAGAGGTCTTGGTACTTCTGTAACTATACTGGAGAATAGTAACTATGAAGATGTCTGTTATTCTTTAGTATATAATGAAAATTGCAATGTAGTTAAAGGTAAGTTAGAGTTTTTACCATTTGATGATAATCATTTCAACAAGATAATAATAGTAGACCAATTTAATGTTATTACAGATTGTGAAAAAGCTTCATCTGAAATACAAAGAGTTTTAAAGGGCAATGGAGAGGTTATATTAGAGGATTTAAATTTAAAAAATTTAAAAGTTAAGTTAAACTATCTTAAACATAAGTTTTGTGGTTCTGTTGCAAAGATTCACTATCCACATGAAGTATTCAATATATTTTCAAGATTAAACTTTGATGGTATGATTAAAGAGTCAAATAAATTAAAATATATTTATGTGGGAAAAAGAAGATAAATGAGTTAAAATATAAATATGGATATAATATAAAAGACTAGGTTAAGCCTAGTCTTTTGTTATAAGGAGATGTTTAGATGGAAATAAATTATGAATTGATAATAATTGTTATGCTCTTTGTAATCCTAATGTCAATCCAATTTACTTTAAATAAGATATACTTGATTCTTAAAGAAATAAGACAAATACTTATGTTAAGAAAAAATAAGGAATGATGATTATGATAGGTTTAGAATATATAAAATCTGATATTCAAAATATAGCTGAGGCTATAGTATCAGTACTCAATATAGATGTAACTATAGTAAATAAAGAACTATTTAGGATTGCGGGAACAGGAATCTATGTAGATAAAATAGGTGAGAAAGTAGATAAATATACAGCTTTTAAAAAATCACTTACAGAACAGATTACAATACTAATCGATGACCCAAAGAGTAGTGATATATGTAAGGAATGCTATAAGAATGATGCCTGTGTAGAGTTTGCAGAGGTATGCTGCCCTATTATATGTGATGGTGATTCTCATGGCGTTATAGGTCTTATAGCCTTTACAAAAGAGCAGGCACAGATTATAGAAAATAATAAAAGTGGTCTTATAAACTTTCTAGGTAAGATGGCAGATTTAATATCGAGCAAATTAAAAGCTCAAATTAAAACGTATGAACTGGAATTAGAAAAGAAAAAATTAGAGACTTTATTAAACAACATGGACAAGGCTGTTGTATCTATTGATGTAGATGGCAAGATTGATAAGTATAACTCAAAATTTAAGGAGCTTTTTAATCTAAAAGATAATATAACTGGAAAAAACATATTTGCTGAATTAGATTTTATACAGAAGCCTTCTGTAAATAACTTTAAGAAAGATAAATCATGTAGCTTTTTTTATAAGAGATATGGATATGATTCAAAAGGAATATATAATATCAATAAAATAGTATTAAAAAATGAATTAAAAGGCTATGTTATTGATTTTATAGATAAAAGAGATGCTATAAAGAACTACAATAAGATTAATAAAGATTATAAGATAAAATTAGAAAATATAATTGGAGAAAGTGCAGCCATAAGACATTCTAAAAAAGAAGCCCTAATAGCCTCTAAATCAACTTCAACAGTACTTATTACTGGTGAAAGTGGAACGGGCAAAGAACTCTTTGCAAGAGCTATACACAATCATAGTAATAGGGTTGATAATCCTTTTATAGCTGTAAACTGTGCAGCAATACCAGATAATTTATTAGAGAGTGAGTTATTTGGATATGAAGAGGGAGCTTTTACTGGAGCTAAAAAAGGTGGAAAGCTTGGAATGTTTGAAGTAGCTCATAAAGGAAGCATATTTTTAGACGAGATAGGAGATATGAGTTTACACTTACAGTCAAAATTATTGAGAGTATTGCAAGAAAAAGAGCTCAATAAGATTGGAAGTAAATCAAATGTTCTGATAGATGTAAGGATTATTGCCGCAACGAATAAAGATTTAGAAAAGATGGTTCAAAATGGGACCTTTAGAGAAGATTTATATTATAGATTAAACGTTATACCTATAAAATTACCTAGTTTAAGAGAAAGAAAAGATGATATACCACTTATAATCAAGCATATGGTTAAAGAGTATTCAAAAAAACTAGATAAAAATGTCATTGATATAGATAGCAGAGTTGTCGATGCTATGATTGAATATAAGTGGCCAGGTAATATAAGAGAACTACAGAATATTATTGAATATAGTGTGAATATGTCTTCGTCTCCAGTCATTACAATGAATGTGATTCCTCAAAAGATAAAAAATACATCTGTAGAAGAATTAGAGGTTAAAAGTGATAGAATAGTTCCACTTGATGAACTTGAGAAGATTGAGATAATAAAAGCTTTAAATAGGTACAAAGATTATAAAAAAGATAAAGAATTAACAGCTAAAGCACTTGGAATATCAAGAGCTACATTATATAGAAAAATTGAAAAATACAATATAATCTCATAGTAATAGAATAAGTGTAAGCCGTCTCAAAATGATATAAAATCTCATTTTGAGATTTTTTTTTGTCTTTTTGCGAAATTGTCATCCTTTTATAGATTGAAAGGAATAGAAAATCTCTATGTAAATAAAAAAAGTATATATATAGAATCAGTCATATCAATGAGTATAGCGTATCAAAATAAAAATATAGAAAAAATAAAAAATATGGCATGCATCTTGCTATAAATATAGATAAGAAATTATTTAATAGAATTATTTGAGTACTAAATCTAAACTTAATTGGGAGGTTTATATAAAATGAGAGATATAAGAAAAGAATTAGTGGAAATGTTAAAGGCGGAAGTTAAGCCAGCAGTAGGATGTACTGAGCCAGTAGCTTTAGCACTAGCATGTGCAAAAGCAAAGGAATTATTAGGAGAAGAAATAGTTGAAAATCGTATGTTAGTTAGTCCTAGTATATATAAAAATGGTATGTGCGTAGGTATACCAGGGACTGAAAGATTAGGATTAAAAATAGCAGCAGCTCTAGGTATAGTAGGAGGTCATTCTGAAAACGGATTAAGTGTACTAGAAACTTTAACAAAAGAAGAAGTTAAAATAGCTGAAGATTATATGGATAACACTCCTTTATCAATAACACCTGCTGATACTAGAGAGAAAGTATTTATAGAAGTGTTATTAAAAGGAGCAAATCATACTTCTAAAGTTAGAATAAGAACTAAACATGACAACTTCACATACTTAGAGAAAGATGGAGAAGTATTACTAGATAATGAGCCAAAAGTATCAGTTTCAAATGATTCAGCAGAAAAAGCTGAGAGCTTAATGGACACTGTAACTATACAAGAATTAGTAAAAAATGTAGAAGATATTGATTTTAAAGATATAGAGTTTTTACTAGATGGAGTAAAAATGAATGAAGAAATGGCCGAATATGGATTAAAGCAAAAAACTGGTATTGGCGTAGGATATGGAATCAAAAAATCTATGGAAGAAGGTCTTTTAGGTAATGATGTTATAAACTATGCAATGATGTTAACTGCTGGAGCTTCAGATGCAAGAATGGCTGGAGTAAAAATGCCTGTTATGAGTTCTAATGGTAGTGGAAACCACGGTTTAACAGCAATTCTTCCAATAGTTGCTTACAATAAAAAATTCCCACAATCTGATGAAAGACTAGCAAAAGCTTTAGCTATATCACATCTAGTAACTGGTTATATTAAAAACTATACAGGAAGATTATCTGCTGTATGTGGATGCGGAGTTGCTGCATCTACTGGAGCTACTGCAGGTATCTCTTGGCTTATGAATGGTACTGAAAAGCAAATAGAGGGAGCTATAGAAAATATGATAGCTGACCTAAGTGGAATGATATGTGATGGAGCAAAAGCTGGTTGTGCTTTAAAATTATCATCTGCTGCATCTGCTGCTATACAAAGTGCTATAATAGCTAAGCAAGACTGTTTTGTACCACCACTAAATGGTATAGTTGGTTCAAGTGTTGAGCAAAGTATACAAAACTTAGGTAGAGTAAGTGATAAAGGTATGTCTATAACAGATGAGATAATCTTAAATGTAATGAATGATATGAATAAAGTTGATTAGTATTTTAAAATATTTTTATATTATAAGATATAGTAAAAATAGCATAAATAAATTTAATTAGTGCCTCTGATGAAATACAATTATGTATAAATGGAAAAAACTTGTTATTGCAAGTTTTTTCTTTTTTTGTCTAAAATATATAGTATGTAATTTAGTATTAATATATGAACTACTTAAAATATAAGATACATTGTTAATAATTGTTGAATGCACCTAAAAACTCAATAATATTGGCTAATATTGAATAAGAGTATTGAAAAAGTGAGCAATCTCTTATAAAATTAAGAAGGATTATTACAATTGGAGGTCTTTTTATGGATATAGAAGCAAAAAAATGGGAAGTGTTGTATTCAGAAGAAAAAATTAAAGATAAATTAAAAGAATTAGGAGCAGTTATAGAAAAAGACTATAAAGATAAAAATCTTATGGTAGTTTCTCTATTAAAAGGTAGCTTTATATTTTGTGCGGACTTAGTTAGAAATATAAATTTACCTCTTAGAGTTAATTTTATGACTACATCTAGTTATGGAAATAGTGAAGAAAGTACTGGTAAAGTAAAAGTAGTTGCAGATGTTACTACTGATATAGCAGGATATGATGTATTAGTTGTAGATGATATTACCGACTCTGCATTAACTATGGATTTTGTATTAAAGCATTTAAAAGCTAAAAACCCAGCTAGTTTAAAATGTTGTGTTCTTTTGGACAAACCAAGTAGAAGAAAAGTAGATTTAGTGCCAGATTATTGTGGATTTGAAATAGAAGATAAGTTTGTAGTCGGGTATGGATTTGATTTTGGTGATTACTATAGAAATGTTCCTTATATATTCAATGTTACAGATGAAGATAGATAAGCAATTATATAATTTTGTGGATGCCTCAATATGATTTTTATTAATCGTGTTGAGGCATTTTTCATTTGAAAGGTAATTTAAAGTAGGATTAGTTTAATTTTATATGGCTTAACTAGTTTTATTTTTATAAATATAATAAAAAAATTTAAAATAAGTGATAGGAAATGAGATTTTTAATTGTATTAGTAGTTGTAAAGGCTTTTACAAAGGAGGTATTAACTTGGAGGATAAACTGATAATCAAAAATATAAAAAAGAAAAAAGAAAAAGGGATGGAAATGCTTATTGATGAGTATGGAAATTTTATAGCATCTATAGTTAGAAGAACTCTTGCTAATGCTAGGATTTATGAGGAAGAGTGTATAGATGATGTACTTTTATCAATATGGAATAACATAGAAAAATTTGATAGTGAAAAAAATTCCTTTAAAAATTGGATAGGTTCTATCTCTAAATATAGAGCAATCAATTATAGGAAAAAGTACACAAACAATAATACACACTTGGAATTGGAAGATAAAGAAATATCCTATATAGATAAAAAATTGGACAAAAAAGAAATTGAAGAAGAAATAAATGACCTTATAAGTACATTAAGTGATAAAGATGCAGAGCTCTTTAGAAAGTATTATTTAGAAGATATATCTCTAAAAGACATAGCTATGCAAAATGAGACTACTGTTGAGAATTTACATAATAGACTTTCAAGGGGCAGAAAAAAGATGAAAATTCATTTAAATAAGAAGAAAGCTTAAATATAAAATGGATAATAGTAAATATTTGAATATAAAAAATATAGAAGAAAAGGAGATTTTTTATGAAAGATAAATTTGATTTATTTAATGAGACAAATATAAATATAGAAGAATATGATGACATTGTATTGAGTAGTGAAGAAAAAGAGGAGATGAAAAAGAGAATGAAATCTAAGGTTAAATATAATAAGAGTAATAATTTTAAGAGATATGCTCTTGTAGGAGGATTATCAGTAGTTATTTTAGGTACATCTGCATTTACTAATGAAACTACCTTAGCATACATGCAACATATAGGAAAACAAATAGAATACTTCTTTAATAAAGATACTGAAGAACTCAAACCTTATAAAAACATTGTAGACAGTGTTGTTACAGATAAAGGAATAAGCATAACATTAAATGAGATTATGCTTGGAGAAGGGGAGCTATTTTTAAATATAAGTGTTGATGATAGCAAGCTTGATAAAGATGCCTTGGGCTTAAAGAAAGAGAATGGATTCTTGGGAATTGATGATATTAAAATTAAAGTTGGAGATATGAACTTTGTTTCAGTATCAGGTCCTTCTACATCAGAAAAAAATAAAGATGGAACTACTAATATGGTTATGACATGCAAACTTGAGAATTTGGATAAAGATGGAGATGGAAAAAGTGATGTAGAAAATTTTGATTTATTGAAAAATGTAGATTTAAATAAAGATTATGATATAAGTATAAGCATAAATAAAGTTGAGTATGAGTTAAACAAGAGTATAAAGACATCAAAAGAGATAGAAATAGGAAACATGGGAGGAGTAGAAGGTGAGCACTTAAATGGGTATCTTAGTGGAAATTGGGAATTTAATACTAGTATAAATGGTTCAAATATAGCTAAAGATACAAGAATTTATAATGTAGACAAGAATGTACGATTAAAAAATAAAAACGTTGATATAGATTTAGTATTAAAAGAAGTGAGGGTTTCTCCAACGAAGATTAAAGTAATGTATGGATTCAAAGTTAATAAATATAATTTTGCTAAAGATGATAAACTTCCAAAGATATTAGGATTTGAGCTTAAAGATGCAAGAGGAAAAAATTTAGAGTTACTTAGTGGGGCAGGAGGATATAGTCTAGATTATTCTAAAGGTAATTATGTTGAATCTTCTTTAGAGTATGAAGTCAAAAAAGATGTTAAAAAAATAAGTATTACTCCAATAATAGAGGATTGGAGCAAAGAAGTTAATAATATAGAGTCATTTAATAATCAAAGTATAGATATTGATATAAGTAAATAAATATATTCTCACATAAGAAATTGTCGATTCATATAATTATATAGAGTAATGCTCAATACTTATAGAGTATTACTCTAATTCTAAAAGAGAGAGGATTTATTATATGAGTGATTACAATGACAATTCAGGGCCAAGTTTGTATCAAGATGTAGGCCCAACAGGACCAACTGGCCCGGCTGGTCCAACTGGTCCAACAGGTCCTAAAGGAGCCACAGGGGCAACAGGAGCCAATGGAATAACAGGCCCAACAGGAAATACAGGAGCAACAGGGGCCAATGGAATAACAGGTCCAACAGGAAATACAGGAGCGACAGGGGTCAATGGGGCAACTGGAGAAACAGGTCCTAGAGGAGCGACAGGAGCGACAGGAGCCAATGGAATAACAGGTCCAACAGGAGCCACAGGGGCCACAGGAGCCAATGGAATAACAGGTCCGACAGGAAACAAAGGAGCAACAGGGGCCAATGGAATAACAGGTTCTACAGGCCCAACAGGAAATACAGGAGCCACAGGAGCCAATGGAATAACAGGAGCAACAGGAGCGACAGGGGCCAATGGAATAACAGGTCCAACAGGAAATGCAGGAGCAACAGGAGCGACAGGGGCCAATGGGATAACAGGTCCAACAGGAAATACAGGAGCAACAGGGGCCAATGGAATAACAGGAGCAACAGGCCCAGATGGAGCAGTAGGTCCAACAGGCCCAACAGGAAATACAGGGGCAACAGGAGTCAATGGAATAACAGGTTCTACTGGACCAATAGGAGCAACAGGTCCAACAGGAGCAGATGGAGAAGTAGGTCCAACGGGAGCAGTAGGAGCAACAGGTCCCGATGGGGCAGTAGGTCCAACCGGAGAAGTAGGTCCAACAGGTCCAACAGGTATAGATGGAGCAACAGGAGTAACAGGCCCAACAGGAGCAACAGGAGCAACAGGCATAGATGGATCAACAGGTCCAACAGGAGCAACAGGAGTAACAGGAGAGACAGGAGCAACAGGAGCAGTAGGAGCAACAGGCCCAACAGGAGCAGATGGAGAGGTAGGTCCAACAGGAGCAACAGGAGCAACAGGAGCAGATGGAGCAGTAGGTCCAACAGGAGCAACAGGAATAACAGGAGTAACAGGAGCTACAGGAATAGTGGGAGCAACAGGTCCAACAGGAGCAGATGGCCCAACAGGTCCAACAGGAGCAACAGGCCCAACAGGAGCAAATGGAGCAGTAGGTCCAACAGGAGCGACAGGAGCAACAGGAGCAAATGGAGCAGCAGGAGCAATAGGTCCAACAGGACCAACAGGAGCAAATGGAGCAACAGGGGCAACAGGAAATACAGGAGCAACAGGAGCAGATGGAGCAACAGGCCCAACAGGTCCAACAGGAGCAACAGGGGTATTAGCATCAAATAATGCACAGTTTGTAGTATCTTCTACAACCTTATCAAATAATTCATTAGTTACATTTAACTCATCATTTATAAATGGAACTAATATAACTTTACCAACAAGTAGTACTATAAATCTTGCAGTTGGAGGAATATATAATGTATCTTTTGGTGTACGTGCTACACTTTCACTTGCAGGGTTTATGTCAATAACTACAAACTTTAATGGAACAGCTCAAAATAACTTTATTGCAAAAGCAGTAAATACTCTTACTGCATCGGATGTAAGTGTAGGACTGGACTTCTTGGTTGATGCCAGAGCAGCAGCTGTTACTTTAAGCTTTACTTTTAACTCAACAACATCAGGTACTTCTGCTGCTGGATTTGTTTCAGTATATAGAATACAATAATATATATTAAAATCTCAATCTATTTAAATGTTTATACTTGAATATCTAAATAGATTGAGATTTATTATGTATAAAAAACTATCCTAATATGTCTGACATTTTATAAAGTCCAGATTGTTTACCAACTAAGAATTTAGCTGCAACTATAGAACCGTTTGCAAACACCTCATCAGATTGAGAATGATGACTTAATGTAAGAACTTCATTATCACCTGCAAATATAACATCATGGTCACTGATTATATTGCCTCCTCTTATAGAGTGTATTCCAATTTCGTTTGCTTTTCTTTTGCAATCCCTACCATATCTTCCATGTTTATTTATACTTTCAGGCAACACTTCTTTAATTGCATTTGCTATCATAGTAGCAGTTCCACTAGGAGCATCTTCTTTTCTATTGTGATGTTTTTCTATAATTTCAATATCAAAACCATTTAGCATTTTTGATGCATCTTTAACCAATTTTATTAATATATTTACTCCAAGAGATGTATTTGATGATAATAATATAGGAATATTTTTTGATGCTTCTTCTATTCTGTTTAAATCACTCTCATCATAGCCAGTAGTGGCTAATACTACAGGTACATTATTTTTTAGCGCGTATGATAATATTGGTTCTAAAGTTTCATGATGTGAAAAATCTATTATGACATCAGCTTTTTCAGTAACATCAGTCATTGTCTTATAAAGTTTTGTATCACCATGGCAACCTTTTTCATCAGCAGACCTAGCTACCCCACACACTAGTTCTAATTCACTATCTTTTTTTACACATTCTGCTAGTACTCTTCCCATTGTTCCATTATAACCACTAATTATAACCTTCAACATAAATTCCTCCTATTAAATTAATAAAAATTTGTTGTATTACTATAAGTTTATTTTATCACTAATACAATTTATATAAAATAATATTAGTGATATTAGGGTTATAGTTTACTGGATATTTAAAAAAGAGTGCCTAAATTTAATATATATTAAATTTAAGTTCATATTTCATGAAATTCGCTTAAAAATCAATATTAATATATTAAAAGTTCTAAAGATGTGTATATGTAAAGATAAATAAAAATTTAAAGTATTAACTTTAAACTCAACATTTAGGGTAATAAAAGTGATATTATTAAATTAGAAATATCTTAACTTAATATACTAAGATGGGAGTGATAGATATGTTAAAAGAAGAGAAGACTTATCAAGAGAAAGAAGCAAAGACATTTAATGGAGTAATGGCTTTGATAATGATTATCTTATTTTTAGTAGTTTCAATAGCTATTATGGTTTTTGGAATAATAAAACTTGATAGTGGTTTTGCTGGGATAGGTTCACTTATGTTAATTTCAGGGCTTGTATTTATACTGGTAGATTTTATCCTATGTTTTGGACTAAAGATGATTAATCCTAAGGAAGCTATAGTTCTTGTTTTGTTTGGTAACTATTATGGGACTATAAAAAAAGAAGGATACTATTGGGTAAATCCATTTTGTTCTGCAATAAATCCAACATCATCAGGAATTAATATATCAAAATCTTCATCTGATGAAAAAGTAGATATATCATCTAATCCAAAAGGGAAAAAAGTATCTTTAAAAACAATGACTCTTAATAATGAAAAGCAGAAAGTTAATGATTTATTAGGAAACCCGATTATAATAGGAGTTGTTGTAATTTGGAAGGTTATAGATGCAACAAAGGCAGTATTTAATGTGGATAATTATAATACATTTTTATCTATTCAATGTGATTCGACTATTCGTAATGTTTCAAGACTTTATCCATACGATGTATCTGAAGATGGAGATGAGAAATCTCTTCGTGGTAGTAGTCAAGAGATAGCTGATAAATTAAAAGACGAATTACAATCAAGAGTTGATATTGCAGGAATTGAAGTGTGTGAAGTAAGAATTACTCACCTTTCTTATGCACCAGAAATTGCAGCGGCAATGTTACAACGTCAACAAGCAGAGGCTATAATAGCAGCACGTAAAAAGATTGTTGAAGGGGCTGTAAGTATGGTAGAAATGGCACTAACTAATTTAAGTGAAAATAATGTTGTAACTTTGGATGAAGAACGTAAAGCAGCTATGGTAAGTAATCTATTGGTTGTTCTTTGTGGTAATAAAGATGCACAACCAGTAGTAAATAGTGGTTCAATATATTAATCTAGGGTAAAGTTAAGACATTTTAAATAATTTCAAATATCCTAAAAAGAGGGTGTCTCTAATGAATTAAATTCATGTTGAGACACCCTTTTGCTTATACATTACTTATTTAATTAATCTAAATTTCTAAGGTCATCCATAAGTTTAGTCTTGTCAGCCGTTTTTTCATCTTTCATTTTTATAACTTTAGCAGGAGAACCAGCAACAACAGCACCAGCTTCTACATCAGTAGTTACAATAGCACCAGCTGCAACAACAGCACCTTTACCGATTCTAACACCTTCAAGAATAACTGCATTAGCTCCTATTAAAACATCATCTTCAACTATAACAGGAGTAGCAGAAGGTGGCTCTAAAACACCAGCAACAACAGCACCAGCACCTAAATGAACATTTTTACCAAGAGTACCTCTAGCTCCAATAACAGCATTCATATCTACCATAGAACCTTCACCAATAACAGCGCCTATATTTATAACAGCTCCCATCATCACAACAGCATTTTTTTCTATAGTAACCATATCTCTTATTATTGCACCTGGCTCGATTCTTGCATGTTCACTTAAAGTATTTTTTAGAGGAATAGCAGAATTTCTTCTATCGTATTCTACATGAGTATCTATTATATCTTTACCATGTTTATCTAATACTTCCATTATATCTTCATAGTCACCTATAAATATATAAGAACCATTGCATCCAAATACTTTAAATTTATCAGTTGATTGGAAATGTAAAGAGTTAGTATTTACATATACCTTAACAGGTGTTTTCTTTTTAACTTCTTTTATATATCTTGCTATTTCATAAGCATCGTTTAAATTTACCATTTGTTAATTCTCCTTGTATTTCATTATATTTCTTTTATTATATACTTATTTATCAATTTTAGTATATACTTACTTTTCATTATTTACATTTATTTTACAGATTTTTTATTATATAAGCATAGTATCAAATAAATTTATCTATTGTATATATTTGAGTTAAACTGTGTGTCCTCATTATATTATTGTTATTATCCTAACATGCTGTCCATATTATAAAATCCTGGTTTTTGTTTAACTAAGTATTTAGCAGCAGCTATAGAACCACTTGCAAATATACCACGAGATTGGGCTTGATGGCTTATTGTAAGGACTTCATTATCTCCTGCAAATAGAGCATCATGTTCACCAACAATATTTCCACCTCTTATAGCATGGATACCAACTTCGTTTGGTTGTCTTTTTGCGCTACGACCATATCTACCATAATTATTTTCAACATTTGGTAAAACCTCTTTTATAGCGTTAGCAATCATAACAGCTGTGCCACTTGGGGCATCTACTTTTCTGTTGTGATGTTTTTCTATTATTTCTATATCAAATCCTTCTAATAATTTAGCTGCATCTTTAACTAATTTCACTAATACATTTACACCAAGAGACATATTATATGATTGGAATACAGGAATAACTTTAGCCGCTTCATGTATTTTGTTCATTTCTTCATCATTATATCCAGTAGTAGCAATTACTAAAGGTGTCTTAGTCTTTAAAACATAAGATAAGATATTATCTAAATTAGAGTGATGAGAAAAATCTATAACTACATCAACTTCTTCAACTATAGTGCTCATGTCTTCGTAGATTTTAAGGTCACCTTCACAACTATCCATACCTCTAGCTGCAACACAAACCAATTCTAATTCACTATCTTCTCTTATAGTATCGGCTAAAATCTTACCCATTTTTCCATCATAACCAGTTGCTATAACTTTTAACATAATTTCCTCCTATGATTAAGGGCTAACTTTTGACCAAACCTATTTTTTACCATGCATCAATTTTTACTATGCATTAACTTTTAGTCCAAAGTTAACTAATTCTTTCTTTAATACTTCTAAATTTACTGGGTCCATTTCTGCTAGAGGTAATCTTAAATCTCCAACATTGAATCCTAGTAAATTCATTGCAGTCTTAACTGGTATAGGATTTACTTCTATAAATAAAGCTGCTATTAGAGCATCCATACCAAGTTGTAATTTTCTAGAACCTTCTATATCGCCTTCAAAGAATTTGGCTACTAAATCGTGAGTTTCTTGAGGGCAAACATTAGCAAGTACTGATATAACTCCTTGACCTCCTAAAGATAATAAAGGAAGTATAGTATCATCATTACCAGAGTAGATAGCAAAATCATCTGGAACTAAACTAGCTATTTCTGCAACCTGTCCTAGGTCTCCACTAGCTTCTTTTACAGCAACGATATTATCTATTTTAGCAAGTTCAACTATAAGGCTAGGACTTATATTTACACAAGTTCTTCCAGGGACATTGTAAAGTATAATTGGAAGTTTGACACTGTTAGCTATTGTTTCAAAATGACGTTTAAGTCCAGCTTTATTAGCTTTATTGTAATAAGGAGTTATGATTAATAGAGCATCTACTCCTAATTTTTCAGCTTCTTGGCTTAGATTAACTGAGTGCATAGTATCATTAGAACCACTTCCAGCTATAACAGGAACTCTTTTATTAACTTTTTCTACAACATACTTAATAGTGGCAAGTTGTTCTTCATCAGTCATAGTATTAGCTTCACCAGTAGTACCACAAGATACTATAGCATCAGTACCATTAGCTATCTGGTATTCAACCAATTCACCTAATTTGTCAAAATCAACTTTGTTATCCTTTGTAAATGGTGTAACTAGAGCAACAGCAGAACCTTTAAATATCATATAAAATCAATCCCCTCTTTTTTATTTTTGTGTTTTATATTACAGTTACTTCTAATGCTTGTTTTTGTATTATTATTAATATTTTACAAAATTATATATTTATACAAGTTTGTATATTATACTAAATCGTATGATAAAGCCATTTCAGCTATTTGAATTGCATTAGTTGCAGCACCTTTTCTGATATTGTCAGCTACAACCCAAAGATTTACACCATTGTCAACACTGAAGTCTCTTCTTATTCTTCCAACAAATACTTCATCTCTATTGTCAAATTCTACAGCAGTTGGATATTCATTATTAGCAGGATTATCAACTACTACAACCCCTGGAGCTTCTTCAAGTGTTTTTACCAAGTCTTCTAATTCAAATGGATTATTAAATTCAACGTTTATAGATTCACTATGACCATTTCTCACTGGAACTCTTACAGTAGTTGCAGTTATTTTTAAGTCGTAATTATTAAGTATTTTCATAGTTTCATTTACCATTTTCATTTCTTCCTTAGTATATCCATTTTCAGTAAATGAATCTATATGAGGAAGACAATTGTAAGATATTTGGTGAGGGTAGAATCCAGTAGGATTACCATTCATTCCTTTCTCTAAATCTTCAACACCTTTAACACCAGAACCAGATACAGCTTGGTAAGTAGAGTATACTACTCTCTTAATTTTGTACTTATCATCAAGTGGCTTAAGAGGAACCATAGCTTGTATAGTAGAGCAGTTAGGATTAGCTATTATGCCCTTGTGTTCTTTTATTGCTTCAGGATTTACTTCAGGAACTACTAAAGGAACATCTGGGTCCATTCTCCAGTGACTAGAATTATCCACTACTAAGATTCCATTTGATGCTGCTATTGGAGCATACTTTTCACTAATACTTCCTCCAGCAGAGAATAGTGCTATTTGTATACCTCTATCAGTAAATGAAGTTTCCTTTAATTCTTCTACTATATATTCTTTACCACAAAATATTACTTTAGAACCAGCTGATTTAGAAGAAGAGAATAAAAATAGATTTTCTATTGGAAAATTTCTTTCTTCTAATACTTTTAAAAATGTTCTACCTACCATTCCAGTAGCACCAACTATCGCTACGTTTACTTTTTTCATATAAATTCACCCCAATTTTAAATTATTAAAACATTATTTTATTTGATTTTAGTTATACAAGTAAGATATGTTAATATTTTTTTATATCCAAAAACTTTAATATTATATTAACAACTTTAATTATATACAAAAAACGTACAAAGGTATACTTTGTACGTCTAATTTATCACTCAAAGTAAACCCTGTAGCTCATCACTTATAATATAAGTGACAGTATTACACATGTTATGTGTAATCCCAGAAAATATAATTGCAAGAAATATTTTCTTCGGCTGTAAATCCTTTTTCCAATCATTAACGCCTGCCAGCTACTATTGGATACTCTTAGTTACAGCTACCTCTACCCTAGGTTAATAGGATATTAAAATTTGATTATTCTAATAATAATACATATTTAAGAAAAAATCAACTTATTTATATAAATATTGCTAAAATTTAAATCCAAAATTTGTCAATTCTTGTTTTAATACATTAAGATTAGTTTCTTCCATTTCAGCTAGAGGAAGTCTCAAATCTCCAACATTAAAACCTAAAATATTCATGGCAGTTTTAACTGGCACTGGATTTACTTCTATAAATAAGGCAGCAATTAAAGCATCCATATCAAGTTGTAATTTTTTTGAGCCTTCAATATCACCTTTAAAGAATTTAGTTACTAAGTCATGTGTCTCCTTAGGGCAGATGTTAGCAAGCACAGAGATAACACCACTTCCACCTAATGATAATAGTGGTAATATAGTGTCATCATTACCGGAGTATATAGCAAAGTCTTCAGGTACTAATTTAGCTATTTCTGCAACTTGAGCTAAATCTCCACTTGCTTCCTTTACAGCAACTATATTATCTATTTTAGCAAGTTCAGCCACAACAGATGGCTTTATATTTACTTTAGTTCTTCCAGGTACATTGTATAAAATAATTGGTAACTTAACGCTATTTGCTATTGTTTCAAAGTGAAGTTTAAGACCTTTTTCATTAGTCTTATTATAGTAAGGAGTTATTATTAAAAGTCCATCAACTCCTAATTTTTCAGCTTCTTGACTCATATGAACAGACAACATAGTATTGTTTGAACCAGTACCTGCAATGACAGGTATTCTTTTGTTAACTTTTTCAACTGTATATTTTATTACAGCAAAAATTTCAGATTCACTCATAGTAGTTGCCTCACCTGTTGTTCCACAAACAACTAGTGCATCTGTATCATTCTCAATGTGGTATTCGATTAATTCACCTAATTTTTCGAAGTTGACATTATTATCCTCTGTGAATGGGGTAACTAAAGCAACAGCAGAACCTTTAAATAACATATAATCAAATCTCCTTTTTTATCTAAATTTAATTTTTTAAGTACAATAATAATTATAGTACAAATTAATTAATTTTAATAGGTATAGTTAATATCTTAACTGTTTAAATAAGATATTTATATTATATTAATATTAGAAAAATTTGAAATAAATGTTTTATTCTCAAAATATGCATATTAATTTAATAAAATATACCAAAATGGAAATAAAAAATAAATTTTATGCGAATTTAATAACTAATAATTAATATATTTAGGTTATAATAAATATGTGCGTAAAATCTAATAATAAGCAATAATACCGTAAATTTAGGAGGAATAATATGGATACTTTAAAGGAACTTTTTAAAATAGGAAGTGGGCCTTCAAGTTCTCATACTATGGGACCACAAAGAGCAGCAGAAAGATTTAAAAATGAAAATCCAGATGCAGAAAGTTTTAGAGCAATATTATATGGTAGTTTGGCAGCTACAGGAAAAGGTCACTTAACTGACTATATAATTGAAAAAACGATATCGCCAAAAAAAGTTGAAATCGTTTGGGAAGAAGATATTATAAAAGATTTTCATCCAAATGGAATGAAGTTTGAAGCTTTAGATAAAGAAGGAAATGTAACAGCTGAATGGACTGTATATTCTGTAGGTGGAGGAACTATAGCAGAAGAAGGTCAAAGAAATAGCAAAAGCAACAGTATATATCATCTAGATACTATGGATGAGATAGTAAAATGGTGTAAGGAAAATAATAAGACTTTAGTAGATTTTGTGTTGGAATGTGAACCAGAAGACATAAAAGATTATATAAAAACTATAAAAGATGCTATGAGAAAATCTATTGATGATGGATTAAGCACAGATGAAATAATACCAGGTAAATTATTATTAAAAAGAAGAGCAAGTACGTTTTATAATGCATACCAAAAAGATAAAAACTTCTCAACACTTGTATATGCATATGCACTAGCAGCTTCTGAGCAAAATGCTTCTGGTAATATCATAGTTACAGCACCAACTTGTGGTTCTGCTGGTGTAATCCCAGGAATATTCTTTGCAATGCAAGATTTCTATAAGTATGATGACCAAAAAATAATTGAAGCACTACTTGTGGCTGGGATAATAGGTAATATAATAAAGACTAACGCATCAATATCTGGAGCAGAGGTAGGGTGTCAAGGTGAGGTTGGTGCAGCTTGTTCTATGGCAGCAGCGGCAGTAGCATACTTAAAAGGTGGTACTATAGACCATATTGAATATGCAGCGGAAATAGCACTTGAACATCATCTAGGAATGACTTGTGACCCTGTATATGGATACGTTCAAATTCCATGTATAGAAAGAAATGCTATGGCAGCTCAAAGAGCTTATGATGCAGCTAATTATGCATTATTAACTGATGGCTCACATTCTGTCTCCTTGGACCAAGTTGTTGAAACAATGAAAGAAACTGGTATAGACATGATGGATAAATATAAAGAAACTGCTAAGGGTGGACTTGCTAAACATTTCTTCTCTTGCTAAAAAATAAAATTTTTAACTAATAATTCCCCTGTTTTGATTTATGAAACAGGGGAATTATTATTAATGGTGAATTATTTAATAATGCAAAATATTTTTATATTAAATTTAATTTTTTACTTTTAATTAGTATAGTTTGTTATATAATGTTTTAATTATGAGAGATATAGAAATATTTTTATAATAAATTAAAATTTGGAGGAGATTACATGAGAGAGGCATCATATTTACAAGAGCAACTTTATAAACATAGAAAGGCATTAAATCCAATTGCAGAGATTGGAAGAAAAGAATATAAGACTTCAAAATACATAAGAGATTATCTTGATAAATTGGGGATTAAGTATGAAGTTTACTTAGAAACAGGTATAGTAGGAATAATAGAAGGCAAAAAACCTAAAAAAGATATAGCTTTTAGAGCAGATATAGATGGGCTTCATAGTGAGGAAGGTGTAAAGCATTTATGTGGTCATGATGGACATGCCACTATATTACTTGGATTAATTGAATATCTGAATGATAACAAAGAACAACTGAATGATAATATAGTATTCATATTCCAACCAGCAGAAGAAGGTCCAGGGGGAGCAAAAGCTTTAATAAATGAAGGTGTACTTAGAAAATATAATGTTGATGAAATATATGGACTTCATATATATCCAGAGTTGCCAGAAGGATATGTTGGTACAAGAGAAGGATACTTTATGGCTCAAATAGGAGACATTGATATAGAAATAGTGTCTAAAAGTGGACACGGTGCTATGCCACAAAATGGAATTGATGGGATAGTTATAGCTTCAAACTTTGTAAGTTCACTTCAAACTATAGTATCAAGAAATATAAGCCCAATAGATAATGCAGTATTGACTATTGGTAGAATTGAAGGTGGAGCTAGAAGAAACATAATAGCTGAAAATATAAAGATGGAAGGTACAATGAGATGCTTCAGCCCAGAAGTATATGAGAAGATGAAGCTTAGAGTTAGAGAACTTGCTAGAGGATTTGAACTAGCTTATAACTGTAAGGTTAATATAAACATCATAGACGATTATATTGCTGTTAAAAATGACAAGGACTTATATCAAGAATTTGTAACAGCTGTTGGAAATGATAGTGTTGTGGAGTTAGAGCCACTTATGATATCAGAAGATTTTTCTTATTATCAAAAAGAAGTTCCAGGTTTATTTTTTATGTTAGGTTCAAGAAATGAGGAAAAAGGATTTGTAAATGGTCTTCATAATATAAACTTTAATTTTGATGAAAAGATATGTGTAAACGCACTGAATGTCTATGCAAAATTATTAAAATATAAAGGAGCTATAGATTAAGAAATAATTTATAAAAATTAAAAAGTAGAGATACTTAAATCTAAAAAGATGTGAATTGATAAATACCCCTTACATATTTGTATAAATTTCTTTTAATTGACAAAAATACAAATATGAAGGGGTGATTTTTTTGAAAGAAAATATGCAAAGAGAAAAGAAAATAACTAATGGTAAGAATACTAAAATATTGACAAATGATGATATAATGAAATATGAGATAGCCTCAGAACTAGGTCTTATGGATAAAGTTGGAGAACGTGGATGGGCAGGGCTTACAGCTAAGGAAGCTGGAAGAATTGGAGGTATGCTTACATCACGCAAAAAGAGGCTGAAAAAGATTGTGGAGGGGCAGAATAAAAAGGATGAGTCAATATAGCGATTTTGCGTTTGTATACGATGAACTTATGAATGAAGTTGATTATGAAGGCTGGGTTAAATATATAGAAGATATAATAGCTGATGAAGGTGTAAAAGTAAAAAATATATTGGAATTGGCATGTGGTACAGGTAATCTTACAATTCCATTAACTAAAAAAGATTATGATATAGCTGGTATCGATATATCTGATGAGATGCTTAGTGTAGCAAGAGAAAAAGCAGAAAAAGAAGGCGTAGAATTAGTTTTACTTCAACAAGATATATCAGAACTAGATTTTGAAATATCTGATTTAGATTGTGTGCTTTGTGCTTGTGATGGATTCAACTATATAACCTATGATGATGATTTGGAAAATGTATTTTCAAAGACATATGAATTATTAAAAAAAGATGGAATATTTATATTTGATATAAGTTCGTTTTATAAATTAGCCAACATATTAGGAAACAATATGTATGGTGAAAATAGAGATGATATAGCCTATATGTGGCAAAATTACTTTGATGATGAAGAAAATCTAATTGAAATGGAACTGACATTTTTTATTAAAGATGAAGATGGAAAGTTTGAAAGATTTGAAGAAGTACATCAACAAAGGGCGTACACTGAAGATGAAATAGTTGATATGCTTAAAGAATCTGGATTTAAATATATAAAATCTTATGGAGATTTTACATTTAATGAACCTAATGAAGAAAGTCAAAGGATATTTTTTGTATGTAAAAAATAAGATATTTTTGTATGTAAAAAAATTTTGTATATAGAATATAAATGTTATATAAAAATACAACAAATACAAGTTTATATATTAAAACAAAGTGATGTTTTATGAACAGTTACTTTTTCATAATTATAAAGCTTTATAAATTGAGCGTAAATATAATATAGAAGAACCATTATCTAAGGTTAAAATAGGTAAGTATTTATAGATTGAAATTAAAATAGTAATATAGTGAAATTAGATAATTAACGAAATATGGAGGAATATGAATGAGAGATTATGTATTAAGAGCAACATCAGGAAATGGTCAAATCAGAGCATTTGTTGCAACTACTAAAAACACAGTGGAAGAAGCTAGAAGATTACATGAAACTACAAAAGTAGCAACAGCAGCACTTGGAAGAACATTAACTGCAACATCTATAATGGGATTAATGATGAAAAATGATAGTGATAAATTGACTGTAATAATAAAGGGTGGAGGTCCAATTGGAACTATTATTGCAACAGCAGATTCTAAAGGTATGGTAAAAGGATATGTAGGAAATCCACAAGTAGAAGTGGAAGACTATCCAAATGGTAAGTTAAATGTAGCAGCAGCAGTAGGTACAGAAGGTGTTGTAAAAGTTATTAAAGACTTAGGTCTTAGAGAGCCATATAATGGTACTTATCCATTAGTAAGTGGAGAAATTGCAGAAGACTTTACTTATTACTTTGCAGTATCAGAACAAACTCCATCAGTAGTAGCTTTAGGTGTACTTACAAAAGAAGAAGAAGTTGAGTTTGCTGGAGGATTTATAGTCCAATTAATGCCAGATGCAGAAGAAGAGACGATTGCTAAATTAGAGGAAAATGTAGCAAAATTACCTTCAGTAACTAATCTATTAAAAGAAGGGAAAACTCCAGAAGATATATTAAATATTGTTTTAGATGGTTTGGAGCCTAAAATACTTGATACTTGTGAAGTTGGATTTATGTGTGAATGTTCAAAGGAAAGAGTGAAAACTGCTTTAGTTGCAATTGGTAAAAAATCATTAGCTGAAATAATAGAAGAAGATAAAAAAGCAGAAGTTGGTTGTCAATTCTGTAATAAGAAGTATATGTATAGTGAAGAAGAGTTACTTGAAGTTTTAAAAGAAATGTAGACTATGAAAATAGTCGTATAGATATAGTAATTAAAGTATAATTTATACAAAATAGACATATTTAGATTACAAATAAGCTTAATAAATTTTAAGAATTGGGAAGCTTTCTAGCTGTGATATTTGCAATATTGCGGTTAGAAGGCTTTTTTATTTTATTATAGTTCGTGTCAAAGATTGTATGAAACTATAAAATATTGTAAAATGATTTGTGTATTTCAACCTATTTGCCACAAGGGTTTATCAGATATTTGAATTGATAAGAAGGAGAAAATTTTAAATATGGAAAATAAAACAAAGCACATAGGCATAAGTATATTAATATTATTAATGATATTTTTAATTGCAAGGAATTTTGATGGAAAGCTTGAGATGCCTATTCCTAAGAGTAATAGCAGGAAGTTTAAGTCAGCAGCAGTATTTTATCCTCAACATCAAGATGATGAAGTCTTATGGGGTGGAAGTGCAATTGTAGATGCTATAAAACAGTGTGGTGTAAATAATGTATATGTTGTACTAGTATCAGATGGTTCTGGGGTTAACGTTTTTAAGGCTAATACTAAGTTTAGAAACTTAACTAGAAAGCAAAAAGAGGAGCTTAGAAACAATGAATTTAAATCTGCGTTGGAAGAACTTGGGGTAAAACCTAAAAATGTGATTATACTTGCAGATATAGATAAAAAAGAAGGAACACATTATGAGTTAATGAAGAAGACTATATTAGATTTTGAGCATAAATTTAAAGGTAATGTAACTCATATAGCTCATCATTACAAGTATGATGACCATATAATGCATAGAAAAAATGGAGAAGTTTTAAAGAAGCTTAAACGTGAGCGTAAGATACAAGATGATTTATATTTTATCAAGCCAAAATATGTGAAGTATATACCAAGAAATGAAAGAGCTATTTATAAGGCTGTGGATTTTAACGACTATAATAAAGTCAAGAGTGCATGTTATGAATATAAGGTTGTAAATTCAAAACGCAAAATGTATGGTATAGGATATATTTCAGCGCATAGCTATTTTGAACATCTTTTAAATGACCCTGAACTTACATCTGTGTTAAGTGAAGATTAATTTCTTGGAAGTAGTAGGTTACATTTGATTATATTAATAAATACTTATTCTAATTATTAATATAATCAAATGTATATTTTTTTGTTTAATATGTTGAATATATTTTCTTTTACTTTTTAGTAAAATGTCCAGAAAAGGCATAGTTGTTCGTTATATATATGAAAAAATAAATAAAGGGGGATTTTCAAATGATGAAAAGACTAATGTCTTTAACTTGTACAGCAGTAATATGTTTGGGGATAACTGGAGTTGTATTCGCTGATAGCAATGAAACTGAAGGTGGTGTTCATGTATTTGCTGATAATCAAACTAGAGACTCAAGCGGAAAGGAAAATGTAGGTGGAGGTGTATGGGAATATTCATCTACAACTATACGCAATAACGGAACAGGGTCATATCTGAAAGAGTGCAAATCTGATTTTTATCAAAAAAGCAAAAGGCATTCATCAACTGCACGTGTTGGGAGTGCAAAGGATTATGATGAAGTCCCAGCTAAATTAACATCACATGCAAGAGCAGTAGGAAAAGTATACGAAAAAGCAAAAGCATACTGGAGTAATCGTTAGTAAATATAAATCATTTACATAAAAAGAGGCTAATTAAATGCCTCTTTTTATGTAAATGAAACAATATCTATTGTGTAAAGAAAGGTGATATTATGAAGAAAATTTTAGTATTGTTTCTTTTTATATTTTCTGTGTTTTTATATGCTGTTAATTTTAGCCAATATGATTCAGAAAAAGCAAATGAGTTAAATAATTTAGAATCAACTATAGCTAGTCCTTTTAGTATACCTAATGATGGTGTATTATCCTCAGGGAAAGACATGTATAAAATAATAAAAAAAGTATCAAATAATATGAATGTAAATATATACAGAACATGTACTAAAGCAAATAAAAACGGAGAGTTTGAATATGTAAAGTATATATTAATAAATAATAAATCAACTAGCTTTTTTAATTCTATAGATATTGATAATTTTTCTAGAGGAAGTGATTTAGAAGGTAATAAATTTTATAGTACAGAGAATACAAAATCTAAAAATCAAATTGGATTGATAAAAGACTTTGGAAATAATGATAAAATATCAATATATGATTTTAATAAACTATATGAGAATTTTCCTGTTGCAGGTACATATTCAGTTGAACTTAGTGATGGAATAAGTATGTCTGATTTTTTATTTGATTTATCTACTGAAATAAATAAAAGCTTAAATACTAACTTAAAACAAATGGATTTAATAGCAAGACAAACTGATGAAATTCAGAACAAAGAAGAAAATTTCTTATTTCAATTATGTGTTTTTATATCAGCAATCATTAGTACTTTATTAATTATTTTTATAATATTTAATAACTCTAAACAAATATCAATATATAAGCTTCATGGAATAAAAAATAAATCTATTTGGAATGATTTATTTCAAAAATACATTACTGGATCCTATATTTTATTTATATTATTTTCAGTATTAGCATCTCTGTTTCTTGATCTTCCTAAAGATTTTATATCTATTGTATTATTTAGACAAATACTTTACTTTATACTTTTCAGTATAATATCATTTATTTTTTATATGTATATGAGTAGGTGTAATATCAACATGAATCTGAAAAATAAAAACTCTGATATTATTATAGCAATGTTCAATTACACTTTTAAAATAGTAGTAGTTTTTATATTGGCTACAAATTGTATCTCTTTGATAAGTAATATAAATACTTTAAATTATAAACTAGAAAATCTAAAAGATTGGAATAAGGTAAAAGATTATGGTGCAATGTATCCAGTTTTAGTTGGAGATGATACATTAGAGAAATCAGAAACAGAAATTAATGCAACAGAAAAACTTTATAATTTGTTAAACAAAAAGGGATCTATATATATAAAATCTAATCTTTATGAAGATGATAGAGAAAAAGATGTGGATTTTGATGGATATTTTACTTTAGTAGTTAATCCAAATTATCTAGAAAAATTTCCAATTTACAATGTCAACAATAAAAAGATAAATGTTAGTGAGAATGATACTAATTGGATTGTATTAGTACCTGAAAAATATAAATACAAAAAAGATAAAATTATCAAATATATAACAGATAGCAGAAAATCTATATATGATTTTGAAATAGAAAATTTTACAGGTAAAAAATATGACAATATTCTTTCCCCAAAAATTGAACTTATTTGGACTAAAAATAACCAAGATATTTTTTCATTTAATCCAGATGTGAAAAAGCAGAATAATAATATATTAAAGAATGAAATTATAGAAGTAATGACAGAAAAAAATTCTTATCCTAGTGAGAAGTATGGTATTTGGGGTGGAGGAAATACAGATCCACTTAAAATAAAATTAGAAGATAATGATGCAGAAAAAACATATAAATCATTATTACCATATCTCAATAAATGGAGTCTAAGTGATAACTATACTACATTGGTAAACAGTAATGAATTAATATTAAATTATATACACACTTTGAAATATAATATTAAAAATATACTTATTCAGATTATAGTAATAATTATAGTATTTACTATAATTATATTTCAAAATTCTTTGATAATATTTCAAATACTTAAGAAAAAGATAATTGTAAAAAGTATTCATGGTGCTGGGTTTTTAAAAATGCATGGAAATATTTTGCTAATATTAGCATCAACATGGATTATTCAACTAGCTATAGAATACTTATTATCAAGATCAATAAAGTTCAATGTAATGTTAATATATATAGTATTTTTTATTATCGAACTTTTATTTACATTTTTATCTATTTCCATATTAGAAAGCAAGAATAAGATAAATATATTAAAAGGAGAATAAGCTTTATGAATAATATATGTAAACTTACAAATATAACAAAATTTTATAAAGATAAGAATGTTTTTAATAATATAAGCTTAGAAGTCAATAAAGGTGAAATGCTTGCTATAACTGGTAAAAGTGGTGCTGGCAAGAGTACTATTTTGAACATAATTGGATTATTAGATAAAGTTGATAGTGGAAAAATTGAGCTATTTGGAAAAGATGTTACTAATTTGTCAAGAAGAGACAAGGAGGTATTATTAAGAAATAAAATATCATATCTATTTCAAAATTTTGCTCTTATTGAGAATGATACTATTAGTAAAAATCTAGATGTAGCATTATATTACTCTAAAATGAACAAAAAAGATAAGGAATTGCTAAAGTTAAAAGTTTTAAAAGACCTGGACTTAGAAATTTCATTAAATAAAAAAATATATTCTTTATCTGGGGGAGAGCAACAAAGAATTGCTTTAGCAAGGATTATTCTAAAACCTAGTGAACTTATACTAGCAGATGAACCTACTGGCTCATTAGACTCTAAATCAAGAGAAAAAATATTGTCAACATTAAAGTTATTAAATGATAAAGGCAAAACAATTGTAATTGTAACTCATGATGATATTGTTGCAAATATTTGTAGTAGAACAATTAGTATCGATAAGTAAAAAATATTCCTAGTTATAAAGATAACATTATAACTAGGAATATTTTTTATTAAATAACTTACAATCTAACTAATTTACAATTTTTCTAAGTGCAATATTTTATAGTTTAAATCAAATTTTAAAAGATAGACAAATTTCTGAAGATGTGGTAATTTTTTTAAGATTATTGATACTTTTTTATATTTTTCATAAAAATCAAACCCTACATTATACTACCATATAAAACCTACATGCTATAATTTGACCTGTGTTTATAAAAAATAAGAAAAAAACTAATAAAATAGTATTTTACTTACACATAATCACTACTATTATTTACTCAGAAAAAATCGAGATAAAAACAATGCAGGAGGAAAGTTATGAATAATGAATTTATAATTTTAAAAGGATGTAAAGAGAATAATTTAAAAAATGTATCTTTAACAATACCTAAAAGAAAAATAACCATATTTACAGGTGTATCAGGTTCTGGAAAATCATCTATCGTGTTTGAGACAATTGCAAAAGAATCCCAACGTCAATTAAATGAAAGGTTTAGTACTTTTATAAGAAGCTTTTTACCTAGATATGGAGAAGTTAAAGCTGATTGTATAGAAAATCTATCAACGCCAATTATCATAGACCAAAGTAGACTTGGTGGCAATTCAAGGTCAACTCTAGGGACTATCACAGATGTAAATTCATTTTTAAGAACTTTATATTCAAGGTTTGGTAGTGAGTATATAGGTAATGCCAATATGTTTTCTTTCAATGATATTGAGGGTATGTGTCAACACTGTCATGGACTTGGAAAAAAACTAATTCCTAATATGAGTCAGATTCTTGATACTAATAAATCGCTAAATGAAGGAGCCATATTGCTTTCAGGATTTGGAGTAGGCTCTTGGCACTGGAATATATTTTCTGAATCAGGATTCTTTGATTAAAAAATAGCTACGCACACTCGTGAA